>JACPVZ010000063.1 GCA_016197305.1 Nitrosomonadales bacterium
ATCGCCCCACAGATAGATGCAGCGCTCGCTGCCGCCGGCCAGCGCATGGCGCAATGCCGAGAGCAACTCCAGATTGCGTCCCTCGACGAAATTGTCCAGCGTGGGCTGCGAGTCCGGGCCGATATCCAAAAGCAGTTGGCTCAAGAAAGCCTCATAGAATTCATTTTAAAGGATGAAGCGCAAGGAGCCGCGCAGTGAACGACGAGACAACATGCCGCATGCGGCATGTTGCGGCGCAAACTAATCTTTAGGTTATGTTGTAGCCACATATCTTTTGAATATAGGCGCACCCGCAAGGGGTAGGCCGCGCAGTTCCCGCAGCTGAAGCTGCGACCGCTGCGCACAGATGTGAACGAGCACGCGACGCCGCGATTCGCCTATCAAATGGATTTGATGTGGCTTTCTCATCGCTTTTGGTACATCTCACTGCCCATATACCAGGCTTTCGCATGGCGTAGCGCCACCAGCAGGATCGCCGCCAGCGGCAACGCCAGCAACAGGCCGAAGAAACCGAACAGCTGGCCGAACGCCAGCAGCGCAAAGATCACCGCGAGCGGATGCAGCCCGACCCGGTCGCCGACCAGCCAGGGCGTCACCACCATGCCCTCGATCAACTGCCCCGCGCCGAACACCGCCCACACCCAGAGCAGGTGATTGAAGTCGGAGAACTGCATCGCCCCGGCCAGCGTCGCCAGCGTCAGACCCGCGATCATGCCCAGATAAGGCACGAACACCAGCATGCCGGCAACGATGCCGACCGGCAGCGCGAATTCGAGTCCCGCCAGCCACAGCAACAGCACATAAAAGCCGCTCATCAGCAGCATCACCGCGACCTGCCCGCGCAGGAACTCCGCCAGCACCGCATCGACCTCGACGGCGATCTGTTTCACCTTGGCATGGCTGTCGCGCGGCACCAGCTCGTCCAGACGCGCCAGCATCGCCTCCCAGTCGCGCAGCAGATAGAACATCACCACCGGGATCAGCAGCATATTCACCAGCGCGGCGATGATCGCCGAACCGCTGCTGCCGAGCCAGGGCAACAGTTTTTCTGCGACGCCGCCCGCGCTTTGCCAGTGCTTGAGCAACGCATCCTTCATCGCTGCACCGTTCCATTGCAGCTCGACGCCGAACCACTGCTGCCACACCGGCAGCAGGCGCTGCCGCATCGCCTCCAGCCAATCCGGCAGGCGTTCGGCAAATCTTGACAGCTCGGTCTGCAGCAGCGGCAGCATGATCAGCAGCAGCGCCGCGATCAACAGCAGCAGCCCGCCCATCACCAGCACCACCGAGAATGTCCGCGACATGTTGCAGGCGCACAGGCGCCGCACCAGCGGATTGCAGATATAGGCCAGGATCGCCGCCGCGACGAACGGGGTCAGGATGGGGCCGAGCAGGTACAGCAGTACGGCGGCGGCCACGGCCAGAGACAGCCATTGCACGGCAGCGAAGCGGGATAAGGTCATTTCGGGTAAAATTCGCGGCTAATCGTGCGGCACTTTATCCTGAAGAAAGCGAGAACTCAACTTGAATAATCCGACCAACAATCCTGCCGCGACCGGCAGCGCGAGCCTTTCCTACCGCGACGCGGGCGTGGACATCGACGCCGGCGACCGCCTCGTCGAGAACATCAAACCGTTCGCCAAACGCACGATGCGCCCCGAGGTGCTGAGCGGCATCGGCGGCTTCGGCGGCCTGGTCGAGATCTCCAAAAAATACAAGGAACCCGTGCTGGTTTCCGGCACCGACGGCGTGGGCACCAAGCTCAAGCTCGCGTTCGAGCTGAACCGTCATGACACCGTGGGCATAGACCTGGTCGCGATGAGCGTCAACGACATCCTGGTGCAGGGCGCGGAGCCGCTGTTCTTCCTCGACTACTTCGCCTGCGGCAAGCTGGATGTGGATGCCGCCACCGAAGTGATCAAGGGCATCGCCTATGGCTGTGAACAATCAGGCTGCGCGCTGATCGGCGGCGAGACTGCCGAGATGCCGGGCATGTATCCGGTCGGAGAATACGACCTGGCCGGTTTCGCGGTGGGCGTCGTGGAAAAATCCAGGATCATCACCGGCGGCGACATCAAGGCGGGCGATGTGTTGCTGGGACTGGCCTCCAATGGTGCACATTCCAACGGCTATTCGCTGGTGCGCAAGATCATCGCGCGCAGCCATCCCGACCTGGATGCGCCGTTCGACGGCACACGCACGCTGGCCGATTGCATCATGGCACCCACACGCCTGTATGTGAAACCGATGCTGAGCCTGATGCAGAAGCTGACCGTGAAAGGCATGGCGCACATCACCGGCGGCGGCATCACCGAGAACGTGCCGCGCGTGCTGCCCGAGAACGTCGTTGCCGACATCGACAGCAAGGCCTGGCAGATGCCCAAACTGTTCCACTGGCTGCGCGAACAGGGCAATGTCGAGGCGCAGGAGATGTTCCGCACCTTCAACTGCGGCATCGGCATGGTGGTGGTGGTCAGCGCACAGGATGCCGACGCCGCGATCCAGCACCTGCAGGCCAGCGGCGAGAGCGTGTCGCGCATCGGCGCGATACGCGCGCGCAACGGCAATGAACACCAGACGCAGGTGAGCGTGGAGTAGGAAGTGTGGGAAGTTTTTCCACTAACCACTTCCCACTCGCCACATCCCGGTTTATTCCCATGAAAAACATCGTCATCCTGATCTCCGGACGTGGCAGCAACATGCAGGCCCTGCTGGAAGCGCATCTGCCCTGCCGCATCGCCGCGGTGATCAGCAATCGCGCCGATGCCCAAGGGCTGGAGATCGCCCGGACACACGGCGTCCCCACCGCAGTAGTCTCCCATCGCGACTATCCCGACCGCGAGGCATTCGATATCGCGCTGGCCGGGACGATCGATGCCTATCACGCCGATTTCGTCGTGCTGGCGGGTTTCATGCGCATCCTCACCGAGGGCTTCGTGACGCGTTATCGCGGCAGGCTGATCAACATCCACCCTTCGCTGCTGCCTTCGTACGGTGGGCTGAACACCCACGCGCGCGCGCTGCACGACGGCGTAAAGATCCACGGTTGCACGGTGCATTTCGTCACCGCCGATCTCGACCACGGCCCCATCATCATCCAGGCCGCCGTGCCGGTGATGTGCCGCGACACCGAACAGACCCTGGCGGCACGGGTGCTGCACGAAGAGCACCGCATCTACCCGCAGGCGATACGCTGGCTGTGCTCGGGACAGATCCATCTCACCGACACCGGACACGTCGAAATGGGCCACCGCAAACAGACCGGTTTCGCCTTGATCTCCCCAGGACTGGAATGACGATGCACCGCGGATTTTTAGCTGCCTGCAAGCATTTGGCTCTGCTCGTCACCGGCATGTTGCTGAGCGCGGCCCCGGCGTTCGCGGCATTGCCGACCAGCGTGCGGCTCAGCTATAACATCTTCAAGGCCGGCATCCCGATTGGCAACATCGAAGAGATCTACAGCCGCACCCAGGACCGCTACACGCTGACCAGCATCACCACGCCGGTCGGCCTGCTGGCGATATTCAAACCGGAAAAGATCTTCATCAAGAGCAGCGGCTTGATCAGCCAGGCAGGCCTGATGCCGCTGCAATTCACCCACCGCCGCGAGCGCGACAACAGCAAGGACAACCGCGCCGATTTCGACTGGCAACGCAAACAACTGACGCTGACCCGCCAGCAGCAGCGCGACACGCTGCCCCTGCCGGCAGGCACGCAGGACCGGCTCAGCGCGATGTACCAGTTCATGTTCCTGAGCTTGCTGCCGGGCACATCGCTGGACTTCGCGATGACCAACGGCAACAAGCTGGACCAGTATCACTATGCCGTCAGCGGGCCGACTCACCTCGACATCCCGGCCGGCGAATTCAACGCGCTGTATCTCGACAACCAGGCCAAGCCCGGGGAGAGCCGCACCGAGATATGGCTGTGCATGGACCACCACTACCTGCCGTGCAAGATGATCATCACCGAAGCCGACGGCGGCCAACTGACCCAGGTCCTGAGCAAATTTACCGTCAGACCGTGATCGCCATGCCGCAGACAGCCTTCGGCAGGATCGCCTTAGCTATCGCAGTGTCGCTGCTGGTGCATGCCCTGATGCTGTTCGTCCCGCTGGCGCCGTTGCCTCCGCAGGAACTGCCGCTGCCGCCGCTGACCGCAAAGCTGGAGCCCCTGCCGGTGATCGCCGCCGCGCCAAAGCCGAAACGGACGCCCGCAAAACCCCGGCCCAAACCGGCCAAGCCGCCCGTCGCCGCGCCGGTCACCGAGCCCGTGCCAGACACCACCCAGCCAACCGAGAAACCCGCGTCACCGGAACCCGCCGAAACGCCAGAACCGAAAACGGCCAGCGAACCCGAGCAGGCGGTAGAGCAACCCGTGGTTGTCGAGCCGGCCAAGCCCGCGCATCCGCTGCCCAAACATGCGCAACTGACTTTCATCGCCTTCCAGGGCACCTCCTTCGAGATCGGCGAGGTGCGCCACCGCCTGGAATTAAGAGCCAACAACCGATACAGCATCACCGTCAACATGAATACCACCGGCATTGCCGGCGTCTTCAAACGCTACGAATCGATGCAACTGAGCAGCGGCACGATGACGCCGCAGGGGCTGCGGCCCAACTCGTTCACAGAAGTCCGGGTGACCTCCAATGGCAGGGAAAATTTTTCCGCGAACTTCGATTGGGAAGCAAAAACCATCTCCTTTATCGATGACACACAGGCGGCGCTGCCCGAACAGGCGCAGGACATGGTCAGCATCCTCTACCAGCTCTCGCAACTGCCACTGGATCAGCGCGTCTTTCCGATGTCCATGAGCAATGGCAGGACGCTGGAACATTACGAGCTCGAGATCGGCGAAGAAGAAGTGGTCGAGACGCGCATGGGCAAGCTGCGCGGGCTGCCGCTGCGCAAGGTGCATGGACCGGGTGAAGAAGGCCTGGATATCTGGCTGGGGCTGGAATACCGGATGCTGCCCATCATGGTGCGCCAGATCGACCGCAACGGAAACATCGCCGGAGAACTGCGCATCTCGGACATCCGCGTCGCGGATGAATAAGGAGCAACGATTTGATCTGACAGCCTAGATGATGGTGCACGTCACCGACTTTACCGAATACGCGTTTCCAGCCAGGCTTTGCAATCGCACCTAAGCAAACAGCCCATCAGATAGCAGCATGGCTTTGAACATGAATGCCTATAAAAATCCGCTTTGCCGCCCAGCAGACAGAATAAACCACTCGTCATCTGTACGTTGACTCCCCGCCAGCCGACAAATACCCTGAGGTTACTTGGCAAACTTATCGAAAGGTAAGGACGCAAAGTCACCGGCCTAATGGAAACTATGGTAGCGGGACTGCCGCACAGGAGTTCTGCTGTGTGCATGTGCCTTTACCCGAATCTGAACTTGCTATTCACAACTCATTTGGCCACGAAAACAATGCAGAGAGGTACTTCAAATGAGCAAATTTTACGAATCCAGATTTTTGCTACCCCTATTTTCTTTCCTCATCACCGCGTTGCTAATGACGGTTTATGAGGCTACCAAATATCGGATATTTGGCAGGCTGTCACTTTGGGAGTCGCATGTGATGACCATCGTATTCACCTCCATGATTGCAGCATTACTTTCTGGTCTGATCGCCAGAAAGCTCAAATCATATTACGACAATACTAGAACAGCACAGGCACGCCTGGAAATATACGAAGCAGCAATGCGCGCAACATCGCACTATGTTGGGAACATGCTAAACATGGCCCAATTAATTGAGATTGAATTTAATAATTCTGGCACGATCAATCATGATTCTGTGCGAGAACTTGGTGCAATGCTGCGCTTAACAGAGCTGAACGTGCAAGGGTTGTGCTCTTTGGAAAATCCGACCAAGGAGAATGTTGAGCAGTATGTCAAAGCAAACCTGTAGCAGCTATCGGCAAGGGCTTCAGTCATCATCATGGACAGACCATAATGGGCCGTGAATAGCCGTCACTAAGCGTGGCTTTCCGTCAGCGCCTTAAACACTGCAAGGAGCCGGTTCTAGCGACTCCTTGCCACTCCGCACCCCCGGCCTGTTAAACTGCGCGCCTGAAACTCCTATGCCTCGCTCGCCATGCTGATCACCGAATACCGAATCGAACTCGTCACCCTCGCCTTGCGCGCGATCCTGCCGCTGGCCCACCCTGCCGACACCACGCTGCGCTACTTCTTCCAGAACGAACGCATCGGTTCGAACGAGCGCGCGCTGGTGGCCGAGACGGTGTTCGGCGTGCTGCGCCACCGCCTGTTGCTGGAACAGGCCTGCGCCGGGAACGCCGCTTCCCGCGACACGTTACCGGCGAAGCCGGCCGCTGGGGGGAGCGGGAGCGAGGCGACTCCTCCCGCACCTGATGCTTCGCAACACCGTGTCGGAGTCGCCACCCCGCGCCGGATGGGACTCGCCTACCTGCTGCGTTTTGGCGGCTACAATCTGCGCGAACTGGAACCGGTGCTGAAGCGCGACGAGAAGGATTGGCTCGCCACGGTGAAAGGCCTGAAGCTCGAAGACCAGCCGTTGTCGGTGCAGGCCGAGCTACCCGAATGGCTGGTGGAGAAGATGCGCGCCTCTTACTCCGATGCGGATATCCTGACGATAGGCCGCGCGATGCAACAGGGCGCGCCGCTGGACATCCGCGTCAACACGCTGCTCGCCAAGCGCGAAGAGGTGTTGCAGCAATTGCATGACAAGAAGATCGAGGCGACTGCCACGCCCTACTCGCCGATTGGCATCCGCCTCAAGGACAAGATCCCGCTGAACAAGGACGCGCTGTTCACCGAGGGCAAGGTCGAGGTGCATGACGAAGGCAGCCAGCTGCTCGGTTTCCTGCTCGCGCCAAAGCGCAACGACATGGTGGTGGATTTTTGTGCCGGCGCTG
>JACPVZ010000044.1 GCA_016197305.1 Nitrosomonadales bacterium
GAGTAGAAAAAATTTTTTTTTCACTTCGTATAAAAAGCAAATTCGTCAAAAAAACTCTTTATTAGGATAGAAATCTAAGAATGCTTAGCCAATCAGATCACAATTATTGCACCGACACAAGGATTTTCAATCCTCTGCTCTACCGACTGAGCTACCAGGCCATTTCACAATTTCAGAATCGGCCCATAGACGCAGCCAACTCACGAAGCCGCGCATTATACCGATATCCCGCCAAATGACAAACCCCGCCGAAGCGGGGTTTGTTTTGTTGCGCAAAACCGTGCGGTTCTGTTACATCATGCCTTCCATGCCGCCCATGCCGCCGCCCATACCGCCACCGGCAGCCGGTTTGTCTTCCGGCAATTCTGCAACCATGCAGGCTGTCGTCAGCATCAGACCGGCGATCGAGGCCGCATTCTGCAATGCGGTACGTGTCACCTTGGTCGGATCGACCACGCCCATCGCCAGCATGTCGCCATACTCGCTGCTCGCCGCGTTGTAACCGAAGCTGCCCTTGCCTTCCAACACCTTGTTCACGACCACCGATGGCTCTTCGCCGGCATTGGAAACGATCGCGCGCAAGGGTGCTTCCATCGCACGCAACACGATGGTGATGCCGGCATCCTGGTCGTGGTTGTCGCCCTTCAGCTTGGCAACCGCAACCTTGGCACGCAGCAATGCCACGCCGCCGCCGGGGACGATGCCTTCTTCAACCGCAGCACGGGTCGCGTGCAATGCGTCTTCGACGCGCGCCTTCTTTTCCTTCATTTCGACTTCGGTCGCCGCGCCGACCTTGATCACGGCCACACCGCCGGCCAGCTTGGCCTTGCGCTCCTGCAGCTTTTCCTTGTCGTAGTCGCTGGTGGATTCTTCAGCCTGTTTGTTGATCTGGGCGATACGGCCCTTGATCGCGTCTTCCTTGCCTGCGCCGTCGATGATGGTGGTGTTGTCTTTGCCCACTTCGATGCGTTTGGCTTGGCCCAATTCATCCAGAGTCGTCTTTTCCAGAGACAGGCCGACTTCTTCAGCGATGACCGTGCGACCTGTGCGATTTCCTTGCTGGTGGTGCAGGGCTTGGACAGCTTCTTCAGCTCTGCAACGGCTTCGATCACGGCTTTGTCGATACCGCGCTTCAGGTCCATCGGGTTCATGCCGGCGGCGACGAACTTCATGCCTTCCATCACGATGGATTGCGCCAGCACGGTCGCAGTAGTTGTACCGTCGCCAGCCACATCGGAAGTCTTGGAAGCCACTTCCTTGACCATCTGTGCGCCCATGTTCTCGAACTTGTCTTTCAGCTCGATCTCTTTGGCAACCGACACACCGTCTTTGGTGATGGTTGGCGCGCCATAGGAACGATCCAGCACTACGTTACGGCCTTTCGGGCCCAGTGTCACCTTGACCGCATCGGCCAGGATATTCACGCCAACCACCATCTTGTTGCGTGCGGCGTCGTGGAATTTTACGTCTTTAGCTGCCATGTTTTTTCTCCTGAATATCTTTGGAATTTTTTGGGAATTTCTCGGGGGGAAGCAGCTTACGCTTCAACCACACCGATGATGTCGTCTTCGCGCATAGTCATGTACTCCTGACCGTCCATCTTGAAGGTCTGGCCCGCATATTTGCCGAACAGCACGCGGTCACCTACCTTGACGCTCATGGGCTGCAACTTGCCGTCATCGCTGACCTTACCCTTGCCCACAGCAATGATCTCGCCCTGATCCGGCTTTTCGGTAGCCGCATCGGGAATCACGATACCGGAAGCGGTTTTACGCTCTTCTTCCATGCGTTTGACGATGACACGGTCGTTCAAAGGACGAATTTTCATACTTAAGTCTCCTAAATCAGTAGGTTGAAAAACTTGACGGGGCGATGCGCCAACTCGTCCAGGCTTCTTGCCCGGCCGGGTTAGCACTCGACACCAGCGACTGCTAATGATAGGGGCGACCCCCTGCTATTTCAAGTGCAGCGTAAATTTATTTTTTGGGAGGCAATGCAATTTGATTGTCAGTGCTGAACTGATAATCGCGAAAGACATGCTCTGCGGTCAGTATCTGATAGGTGCCATCCTCATTGCGGTGCGAGGTGTCCTTGAGGCGGTAGGTGTAGTGTCCGCAAGTCCAGCAATCGTAGTTGCGCATATGGGTGCACAGACAGGTCTTGTCCATCACCGAGATCTTCTTGGCATCGGGGTGCGCCTCCAGCTCGCGGTAATAGGCGTCGATATAAGCACAATGACCATTGGCGTCCAGCAGATAACCGTATGCCTCGCAATTGGGACGTATGCCGGCGCCGATTGCCGGACAATTCTTCAGCATGCGCATCGGGTAACCGGTCGGCGACAGCATGTTCACTTCGATGTTGTCCTCGCTGGTCTTGAAGTATTCTTGCTGCACCTTTGCGGGGATGCCGCATTCCTGGGTGACGGTGAAACGCGTCGCAACCTGCACCGCGGCCGAGCCGGTTTCCAGATAACTCACCGCATCGCTGCCGGTGAATATCCCACCCGCCGGAATCACCGGGATGTCGAGATGCTCAGCCTGCAGATACTGCTGGATCTCGGTCACGATAGTGCGCAGGTCATACTGCGCCCAGTCCATGCCGAACCCGAGGTGTCCCCCGGCCAGCGGCCCCTCGACAACGATGTAATCGGGCAAACGGTTCAGTTTGGCATTCTTGCGCAGGAACAACTGCAAAGCGCGCAGCGAGGAGACGATGATGCCCAGCTTGGCGTCGCGGAAGCGCGGGTGGTCTTCCAGCAATGCGAACGAGCCCAGATGCAGGCCGGCTGCCAATGTGATGCCATCAATGCCTTCGTCCAGCGCAACCTTCATACGTACCCGCAACGTTTCGCGGGGGGCGTTCATCGTGAGCTTTTCCATGCAATTGATGAACACCATACCGTCGCCGCGCTTGGCCTCCATGGTCCTGCGCACGTGCAAACGCGTCGCCTCCGCCACTTGCTCCAGGTCGAATTGCACCACGGCTTTGTCGGTGCTTGCGACGTTGAATTTGTAATGTTTTTGCTTATCCTTGACGAAGGAGGTCTTGTAGTGCCGATCCGTTACGGTCGGCAACATCGCATCGGAAATGTGCCCTATGCCACCCAGACGAGCAGCCTCCAACGCCAGTTCCGCAGTGGAAATATCCACGCCCATCCCGCCGATCATGATCGGCACCAACTCGCGCTTGCCAAAGCGCAGGCGGAAATCATCCACACGTTTCATTACTACCATCCTCCAACTGCAACCCCGATGAACCTGTACGAGGAGGCAAAATATCCTGTTATGCAACTGCCAAGATGCGAAGGATGCCACAGATGCGCTAATACGGGAAGCAAAGCCCGGATTGCAACACGGTCATTGACTGCAGAATCAATCGGTTATTGCAATGCGCGCCACACCAGAAATTGCCTGAAAACATCTCGATGTCGTCACCATAAAAACAGATATGCGCCGCAGCAGGCAGGCAAAACCCGTTATGATTTCGCCCATGTCCAATCCTCTCTCCGGCAACGCCGCCCTGCTTGCACGCAGCCTTGCTGCGGTCTGGCATCCGTGCTCGCAAATGAAGCACTATGAATCCTTCCCGCTGATCCCGATCGCGCGGGGGAAAGGCGCATGGCTATACGACCATGACGGCAAGCGCTACCTGGACGCGGTCAGCTCCTGGTGGGTGAACCTATTCGGCCATTGCAATCCGCGCATCAATGCCGCGCTGCGCGACCAGCTGGAGACGCTGGAACACGTGATGCTGTCAGGCTTCACTCACGAACCGGTGGTGCAACTTTCCGAGCGGCTGCGTGAATTGGCACCGGCCGGGTTGGGGCACTGCTTCTACGGTTCGGACGGCGCATCGGCCACCGAGATCGCGCTGAAAATGAGCGCGCACTATTGGCGCAACAGCGGCAAGCCTGAAAAATCCCAATTCATCAGCCTGCAGAACAGCTATCACGGCGAGACGCTGGGCGCGCTGTCGGTCACCGACATCGCACTGTTCCGCGACGCCTACGGCGCGCTGATCCGGCAACACAGCACGGTGCCCAGTCCGGACAGCCGCATCGCCAACGTCGGCGAAACCAACGCGGCCTACGCGCTGCGCTGCGCCGCTGCGCTCGAGCGACATCTGCAACAGCATCACCACCAACTCGCCGCGCTGATCGTCGAACCGCTGGTGCAGGGCGCGGCAGGCATGGCAATGTACCATCCGAGCTATCTGAAACGGGCGCGCGAGCTGTGCGCGCAATACGGCGTGCACCTGATCGCCGACGAGATCGCGGTCGGCATGGGCAGAACCGGCACGCTGTTCGCGTGCGAACAGGCTGACATCACGCCGGATTTCCTGCTGCTTTCCAAAGGCATCACCGGCGGCTACCTGCCGCTATCGGTGGTGATGACCACCGATGAAATCTATCAGGCGTTCTACGCCGATCAGACCGCCCGCGGCTTCCTGCATTCGCACTCCTATACCGGCAACCCGCTGGCCTGCCGCGCCGCGCTCGCCACGCTGGACATCTTCGCGCAGGACGACATACTCAACACCAACCGCAGCAAGACGGCGTATCTGAATACAATCGCAAAACCATTGCGCGAACATCCCAGGGTGCGGAACTTCCGTAACACCGGCATGGTCTGGGCCTTCGAGGCGGATACGCCGCACGCCGATTTTGCGCAACGCTGCTTCACGCTCGGCCTGCAACAGGAGTTGCTGCTGCGTCCGATCGGCAAGACCGTCTATTTCATGCCGCCGTACATCATTGAAGAGGAAGAGATTAAAATTCTGGTGGAACGCACGCTAGGCATCGTGGAAGCGCTGGCATGAGGCGCTTTCCTGCTGTGATTGCCGCATTGCTGATCGCAACCAGCGCATATGCTGCACCGCTGCCCGCTGCGGTCAAGCAGGCGTTGCGTCAGGCGCACATCCCTCTAGCCAGCGTCGGCATCGAGGTGCGCGAAGTGAATGCGCGCACGCCGCTGATCAGCATCAACGCACAACAGCCGATGAACCCCGCTTCGACGATGAAGCTGCTGACCACCTATGCCGGGCTGGATATGCTCGGCCCTGCCTATACGTGGAAGACCGAGGCCTGGCTCGATGGCGAGCTGAAGGACGGCGTGTTGCAGGGCGATCTGATTCTGAAGGGCTACGGCGACCCGAAATTCACCATCGAGCAATTCTGGTTGTGGCTGCGCGAACTGCGCGCGCGCGGACTGCGCGAAATTCGCGGCGATCTGGTGCTGGACCGCAGCTTCTTCGAATTGCCGCCGCACGACCCCGCCGCATTCGACAACGATCCGGTGCGCGCCTACAACGTCGGGCCGGACGCGCTGTTGCTGAATTTCAACACGCTGAACCTGCGCTATCTGCCCGATGGGGCCGGGATGAAGATTATCAGCGAGCCAACTCTGGAAAGCATAAGACTGGACAACCAGCTGACACCCCAACCTTCAGGCAGTTGTGATGGCTGGGATGACACAATCAGCGTGCAGCCCAGCGGCG
>JACPVZ010000048.1 GCA_016197305.1 Nitrosomonadales bacterium
GTTACATAATTTATATTATAGGTTGATTGCACGAAATGTATTTAAATTTTGTTTTTTACGGACTTGATTGATGATATTTTGAATAAATTTATTTGCCACGGTCAATCTGGATTATCTGCTGCACCGCGCGCTTAAGCCGAAGCGTGTTCAATCGCCGTATGCGCTGCAGGAGGCTGAATTCCCGCTGATGATGGCCGGTGATGTTCGTGCGCAGGATGATGCTGTGCCGGCCCGGCAGGTCAAACACCCGGTGGCGAGCGCAGTACAGAAACAACCGGCCGGCAGCGCCACAGACAAGATTGTTGCCGGTCAAAAATCCGTCCCCAGCCAGGCGCAGCGGATGACGGCTTTGCTTGCGGGTGCCGGGGTGCCGGTGGGTGAGGTCAGCCATGCGCTTTGATGGTGGAAGCGATCAGGCCGAAGGGCTGCGGCGCTTGCTGCTGCAGAACCGCACCCGTCTGGTCAGCGTGCTGGGCGGCAAGCAGCGGGTCGGAAAAACCAGCGTGACGGTGAACCTCGCTGCGGCGCTGGCCCGTTCCGGAAAAGATGTGCTGGTGCTGGACGAAAACGATGTGCCCAACAACGTTGCGGATAATCTGAGGCTGCGCGCGCGGTATGACTTGCTGGACGTGGTGCAAGGGCGGTGTACGTTGCGTGAGGCGCGCCTGGGCCGCAGAGGCCTGGTCGTGCTGCCTGCCGCACGGGCGCGCGATGCCTTGAGCGGGCTGGGCGAGATCGAGCAGCGGCGACTGGCCAATGTGCTGGATGAGCTCAGCCAGGGGGTGGATGTGGTGCTGGTGGATGCGTCCTCGGCCGTGCGTGCGGCACTGCCCGAGGGGGCGGCGTTGCTGCTGGTGATAGATGCGACGACCAGCGGGGTTACCGAGAGTTATGCGCTGATCAAGCGGCTGGCCAT
The DNA here is from genome assembly GCA_016197305.1 of Nitrosomonadales bacterium. GTDB lineage: Bacteria > Pseudomonadota > Gammaproteobacteria > Burkholderiales > Gallionellaceae > Gallionella. The sequence continues at coordinate 917 of JACPVZ010000048.1, forward strand.
ACAATACGGGCGCTTGCACTTTGAAGTGCTGGTCAACAAGGTCGACGATCAGCGGGCGGCGCAAAAGGTGTTCGGCAACATGGCCGCACTGGCACGGCGTGATCTGTCTACCCGGCTGGAATATGCAGGTTATATCCCGCGTGACGATAAATTACACGCGGCTGTCCGGCTGGGAAAACCGGTGCTCGATGCCTTTCCCAATGCGGTATCGTCCCCGGCATTCTTGCGGCTGGCGCAAACCGTGATCGGCCTCCCGGTGCATTCTGACGGGCTGGAGATGGATGGTCTGGCCGCGTTGCACGCCATGCTGGGGAAAGGATCGCCAACTCGGCACAGCACAGAAGCGGCGCTCGTTGTAAACTAGCAAACATGTATAACGCATCAGGACTTAACGATAAGGACGGATGCCTGCGGGAGTACTCGTATCTGGTGAAGCGCCTGGCTCATCAGATGATGACCAAGCTGCCTTATAGCGTGCAAATCGACGATCTCATCCAGGCCGGCATGATGGGGTTGCTGGATGCGGCAGCGCGCTATGATGAGCTACGCGGTGCACAGTTCGAAACTTACGCGACCCAGCGCATCCGCGGTGCGATGCTGGACGAGTTGCGTGAGGCGGATTGGTTGCCGCGCAGCATGCGCCGCGACATGCGCCGCATCGAGACGGCGATTAGTCGCCTGCAGCAAAAGCTGGGCAGGGCGCCCAACGAAACCGAGATTGCTGCCGAACTGGAGATGAGCCTGGCCGATTATCAGCAGTTGCTGCAGGAGTCGCGCGGAGCGCAGCTGGTGTATTACGAAGATTTTCAGGGCGAAGGGAATGAGGATTTTTTCGAGCGTTTCGAGTTCGGTGAGGATGTCGATCCGCTCAATGCGATTGAGGACGAGCGTTTCAGGACCGAGCTGGTGCATGCGATTGCAAATTTGCCGGAGCGGGAGCGCATGCTGATGGGCATGCTCTATGAGCAGGAAATGAACCTGCGTGAAATCGGGGAGGTGCTCGGCGTCAGCGAATCGCGTGTTTCGCAGCTGCATAGCCAGGCGGTTGCCCGACTGCGTAGCTGGATGAAAGGTTACTGATGGTTCTGCCCGTGCGTGCTGCGCATAGCTTCCAATTACAGAATATCGCTGGAGTTCGCTGATGGACAAGCTCACGCTATTGGGTCTGGTGCTGGGGGTAACCGGCATTACGATCGGCCAGTTGCTGGAGGGCAGCGATCTTTCCATCCTGTTTCAGGGTGCGGCCTTTTTTATTGTGTTTGGCGGTACGCTGGGAGCGGTCATGGTGCAGTGCCAGCTCAGGATATTCGTTACCGCGATGAAGATGGGGCGCTGGGCGTTCGTCACGCCGCCCTCCCCCGGCCAGGACTTGGCCAGGCAATTGGTCGACTGGAGCAAGGTGGCGCGCAAGGACGGCGTGCTGATGCTCGAGATGCGTACATACGACATCGAAGATCCGTTCCTGAAGAAAGGCTTGCAGCTGCTGGTGGACGGCAATACCGGCGAAAAAATCCGTGAGGTGCTGGACGCGGATACGCATGCATGGGAGCAGCTGCGCTGGCAGTCGGCGCGGGTGTGGGAGGCTGCGGCAGGGTATATCCTCATGGAACAGGCGCACCTGCGTGAAATGATCATCGACGGATTGGTGGGCATTGCCAACGGGGACAATCCCCGGTTGCTCGAGATCAAGTTGCAGAGCTACCTGATATAAGCCTGTTCAGGGGGGGAGATGGCGCGCCGAAGCAAACGTATCGAGCATGACAATCACGATCGTTGGCTGATTTCTTACGCCGATTTCATCACGTTGCTGTTTGCTTTTTTTGTGGTGATGTATGCGATTTCCTCGGTGAATGAGTCGAAATACAAGACCTTTAGCGATTCCCTGAACCTGGCTTTTTCCAAACGGCCAAGCTCCACGGCCGTCCAGTCGCAGAGCAGTCAGCAGGAGCAAATGCTCAAGGCCTTGGTGGACAGGCGCACCGCCAGGTTGGGGGAGCAGCAGCTCAAGATTCAGGAACGCATGAAGTCCATCGCGGGCGGGCTGGGGCAGGTCATGCATAGCATGATCGATATGGGTCTGGTTAACATCAGCCAGACCAAGCGCGGCGTGGTGATCGATATCAGTGCCAGCTCGTTGTTCAA
>JACPVZ010000047.1 GCA_016197305.1 Nitrosomonadales bacterium
CGACGCACGTCCGTCGGCGGTTTGCGGCGTCGGAACCGACTCGGGGGCGATGCGTCAAGCGGCGCAACCCGATATTCGCGACTCGATCGAATTCTCCGCCCGCGTTTTGCACCGCACCGAGCCCGTCCCGTGCACGCGCGACATCAACCGCGACGGCGCGACCGACATCTCCGACGCGGCGCATCTTTTCATGCTCGCCGTTGCCGACAGCCCGATCAATGCGTCCGTTCGCCGCTTCGATGCGCTCTCCGATGACCCGCGCGGCGACGACGACGTGTGCCAAGTCGGCACGATCCACAGCCGCGCGGAAATCGGGATAGGGTCGAACTGCGACTGTGTAAGGCGCACCCAGTCGTTGTCGGCAAGCGGTTCGATCCGGTATTCGGGGATTTTTTGCAGGCCGATCCGGGCAGCGGCGTCACGCAAGGTGGCGGCGACATCCTGGTGCTCTTCGAACAAGGCGCTGACGCGGTTGTGTTGCCATACGCCGGGTGGCGGTTCGCCGGGTTCGCCGAAGATTGCCTGTTCGTCCGGCGTGTCGGCATCGGCATCCAGCAAATCAACCGACAGCGCGCCGAGTTCCAGCAGAGCCTCGCTCAGCGCCTCGGCGTGTTCTGCTTCAGTGTCGACGGTGAGGGTTAACCAAGGCATCTAGTCCGATTCCATTTCGAAGTGGTGGCGGCAACCATGAGTGATCGAGATTGCTTCTTGTCGGCGGGCGGTTCATCGGCAATGAACCACGCCAACGAGCAGGGCGCCGGCCTGTTATTTGCCTTTGTTGCGTTCGGCGAGGCGCTCTTCCAGATAATGAATGCTGGTGCCTCCGCGTATAAAGGCCGCATCCTGCAACAGTTCCCGATGCAGCGCGATGTTGGTGTCTATGCCTTCCACGGCCATCTCTGACAGGGCGGTGCGCATGCGCGCGATCGCTTGGTCACGCGTGTCTCCGTAGGCGATGATCTTGCCTATCATCGAGTCGTAATGCGGCGGCACCGTGTAGTTGTTGTAGGCATGGGAATCCACCCTGATGCCGGGGCCGCCCGGTGCGTGCCATGAGCTGATGCGTCCGGGAGAGGGGGTGAATTTGTAGGGGTGCTCGGCATTGATCCGGCATTCAATCGCGTGCCCCTTGAACTGGATATCGCGCTGCCGCAAGGTCATTTTTTCGCCTGCGGCGATGCGTATCTGCTGCTGCACGATATCGATGCCGGTGATCATCTCGCTGACCGGATGCTCCACCTGGACGCGGGTGTTCATTTCGATGAAGAAAAACTCGCCGTTTTCATACAGGAATTCGAAGGTGCCGGCGCCGCGATAACCGATCTTGCGGCAGGCTTCGGCACAGCGTTCGCCTATCTTGTTGCGCAGCCTCGGGTTGAGCAACGGCGCAGGCGCTTCCTCCAGCACCTTCTGGTGGCGGCGTTGCATCGAGCAGTCGCGTTCGCCCAGGTAGACGGCGTTGCCATGCTGGTCGGCCAATACCTGGAATTCGATATGGCGCGGGTTCTCCAGGAATTTCTCCATGTAAACCATCGGGTTGTTAAAGGCGGCTTGCGCCTCGGTGCGCGTCATCGTCACCGCGTTCAGCAGCGCAGCTTCGGTATGCACCACGCGCATGCCGCGTCCGCCGCCGCCGCCGGCTGCCTTGATGATCACCGGATAACCGATGCTGCGTGCAATTTTGATGATCTCGGCAGGATTTTCCGGTAAAGCACCGTCTACTCCGGGAACACAGGGTACCCCGGCTTTTTTCATCGCAAGCTTGGCGCTGACCTTGTCACCCATCATCCGGATGGTTTCGGCACGCGGGCCGATGAATACGAAACCGCATTTCTCGACACGTTCGGAAAAATCCGCATTTTCCGACAGGAAGCCATAACCGGGGTGGATAGCCTGGGCATCGGTGACCTCTGCCGCGCTGATGATTGCGGGGATGTTCAGGTAGCTTTGTGAGGAAGGGGCCGGCCCGATGCATACCGATTCATCCGCCAGTTTTACATATTTTGCGTCGGCATCTGCCTCGGAATGAACCACTACGGTTTTGATGCCCATTTCGCGGCATGCACGCTGGATGCGAAGCGCGATCTCGCCGCGATTGGCGATCAGGATTTTTTCAAACATGGTGTTGGCTCCAGACTTGGGCGCGACACGGAATCGTGTGCTAGGCATTAGCCGATGACGAAGAGAGGTTGTCCAAATTCAACAGGCTGCCCGTTTTCAACCAGGATGGCTTTGATCACGCCGCTCTGGTCCGATTCGATTTCGTTGAGCAGCTTCATCGCCTCGATGATGCACAGCGTGTCGCCGCTGTTCACGGTTTGGCCAACGTCCACAAAGGCCTTGGCTCCCGGCGAGGCGGAACGGTAAAACGTTCCCACCATAGGCGATTTAACCACGTGACCTTCGGGCGCGGCTGCCTTGGCGGGTTCTGCGGCAGGCGCGGCTGCCTGGGGCGCCGCAGGGGCCGCGGCGACCACGGTGGGTTGTGGTGCAGCGGCGTAGATCTGCTGGCTTGCCGCGACGGTGCGGGTGATGCGCACGCGCTCTTCACCCTCGCTGATTTCCAGCTCGGCAATGCCTGAGCCCTCAACCAACTCAATCAATGTCTTGAGCTTACGTAAGTCCATCATGACCTCCTAACGATTTAATTTTTATGGTTCAGTGCGTATTGCACTGCGAATTCATAACCTGCGGCACCCAAGCCGCTGATGACGCCGATGGCAAGATCGGAAAAGAACGATTCCTTGCGGAAAGCCTCGCGTGCGAACACGTTGGAGAGGTGCACCTCTATGAAAGGGATGCCCACAGCCGCGAGCGCATCGCGTATCGCCACGCTGGTATGGGTAAACGCCGCCGGATTGATGACGATGAACTGTGTGCCGTCGTTGCGCGCCTGTTGCACGCGTTCGACCAACGCTGCCTCGGCATTGCTCTGGAAACAAACCAAGTTTGCTCCGCTATTGCGGGCTAGTGTTGTTAAACGCACATTAATTTCGTCTAACGTAATGTGTCCATACACATCCGGCTCGCGACTGCCGAGCAGGTTGAGGTTGGGTCCATGCAATACGAGGACGTTTTTCATGCGCGCAGTTTGCCGTAAATTAATGTGATTTGTCTAGTATTTTGCCGTAGTTTGATGAAAAATCGTTGAAACCCAAGATGTTGCGGTTTGCGATCGTGACGGATGAAGGTTATTCGGTAGGCTGCCGTCCGCGCAGGTGTTTTTGCCACATGGCCCACAGCGCATGCTCGAAATTCCGTGCGAAGCGCGGCGCGTCGAACAGTGGGGATGACAGCGCCTGCTGGCGCAAGCGCGCTCGGAGGGCGGCGAGCTGCTCAAGATCCGAGGCGAATGACGCGGCCTTGGAGAGATAATCATCGGTATCGACAGCGACCCAGTCGGCCAGGCCTGCATGCTGTGCGATGGTCTTCGCCGTCAGGGACATAAACCTGTCGCCTTGCAGCGACAATACCGGCACACCCATCCACAAGGCGTCGAAGCTGGTGGTGACCCCGGGGTAGGGGAAGGTGTCCAGCGCGATGTCGACCTTGTTGTATTCGGCCAAATGCTCGGTCATCGAACCCAAGGTTCCGCTCAGGAGCAGGCGTTCCGCGCCAACCCCATGCGAGGCAAAGCGCTGGCGGGTCTGTTCGCGGATATCCTCATGCTTCAGCTGGCTGGTCTTCAGATAGAGACGTGAGCCGGGTATGGACAGCAGGATCCGCGACCATAGCGCGACAGCCTCGTCCGTCATCTTGGACAGGTTGTTGAAGCTGCCGAAGGTGACCTGGCCTGTTGAGCGTGCAGGAAGAGCGCCCACTTCGGTCGGGGATGTCGGCGGAGAGAAGCACAGGTAGCTGTCCGGCAATCTCCATACGGTTTCGGAAAAATGATTTTCATGCTCGGAGGGGATTGATAGGCTGTCTCCCAGCACGTAGTCCATTTCGTTGACGCCGGTCGTGCCGGGCAGCGCCAGCCAGGTCACTTGGATCGGCGCAGGCTTCCAGGCAAAGATAGGCAGGCGGTTGTGGCGGCTATGGCCTGAGACATCGAGCAGGATGTGGATGCCATCGGCATGGATCAGGCGGGCTGCGGCTTCGTCGTTCAGCGCTGCCAGGGATCTCCAGCCGGAAAAATACGGCTTGATCCTTGCAGTCAGGTCGTCTTCCTTGGCATAGGTCGGATAGGCGATCAACTCGATCTTGTCGGGATCGAGATGCGTGATCAGCCCTTCGAGAAAATATCCCACCGGATGGTTGCACAGGTCTCCGGTCACGATGCCCACCCTTAGCCGTGCCGGATCGTGCACATGCCGCCAATCCGTAAAGCGCCCGAGAGCCCGTCCGGATAAAAGCCGGCCAAACTCCCTGGCTCTGTCCAGATAATAGGAGGCGCTGTATTGGGAGGTGTAATGCAGCGTGAATAGCAGGTTGTTGTGCGCCATGATCAGGTCGGGCCTGAGTTCCAGCGCGCGCCGGAAGCTAGTCAGCGCATGTTCCAACTGCCCGAGATACTTGAAGGCATTGCCCAGATCGCTGTGCGCTTCGGCGTAATCGGGTTTCAGCGCCAAGGCCTGGCGATAGCTGGCAATCGCATTTTCGGCCTGCCCCAGGTCGAACAGCGCCAATCCGAGGTTGTAATGTATCCCCGGCAGATCGGATTTGAGTTGGAGCGCGCGGCGGTAGGCGGATACCGCCTCGGCGAGTTGTCCGCGGTCCTTCAGCGCATTGCCCAGGTTGCTGTGCGCCATCGCATCGGCTGGCTGCAATTCGACGGCCTTGCGCAAGGCCGTCAGGCCGTCCTTGCCCTGCAAATGCCTGGAGGCGCCCAGCAGTTTCCAGGCGGGAACGCAGTTCGGATATCGCTCGACCAGCAAGCCGGCCTGGGTCTCGACCTCGGCCAGCCGGCCGGCATTGAACAAGTTGCCCAGCAGGGCCAGCTCTGTTTCCGGTGGCGCGGATGGCCGCGCCGGAGTCAATGCAGTCTTGCCTTGGCAGCAATGCTTGAATTTTTTTCCGCTGCCGCAGGGGCAGGGATCGTTTCTGCCTGGTTTGCTGGTCATGTCCGGTCGCAGGGCTGATTAAGCCGCGAGTGTGTCAGAGCCCGACCGTTTGCAAGGTTTTCAGGAAGCGCGGCGCATCCTGGTAGCCGACCACGCGGTAATCGGTTTTTTCCTTGCCTTGCGCGTCAAAAAACAGGATGCCGGGCGGGCCATACAGGCCGAAGCGCTTCAGCAATTCCTTGTCGGCCTCGCTGTTGGCGGTGACATCGGCCTGCAACAGCAGTACCGGCTTGAGCTTGGCCTGTACCGCGCCGTCGGAGAACGTGAAGCGTTCCATTTCCTTGCAGGACACGCACCAGTCGGCATAGAAATCCAGCATCACCGGTTTGCCGCCAGCCTGGGCGATGCGCTGATCCAGCTCGGCGACATCCTTGATGCGTGAGAATTGCAGCGTGGCCGGTGCCTGCGCTTCGGCGCGGCCGATGTTGCCGAGCGGGCGCAGGATGTCGTGCGCGCCGGACAGCGCGCCGATCAGATAGGCTACGCCGAGCAGCAGCGCGAGCAGGCCGAAGCCTTTGCGCAGACGATGCCAGCCCTTGGCATTGTGCGGCAGGCTGTCCAGCGCGCCCAAATAGATGCCGGAGAACAGCAACAGCGCGGCCCACAGCAGCATCTGCACGCTGACTGGCAGCAACGGCTGAATGATCCAGGTCGCCAGCGCCAATAGCAGCACGCCGAAGATGCGCTTGACCGATTCCATCCAGGCGCCGGCTCGCGGCAGCAGCGCACCCGCCGAGGTGCCGATCAGCAACAGCGGAGCGCCCATGCCCAGCGCCAGCACGAACAGCGCGACGCCGCCGAGCAGCGCATCGTGCGTCTGGCCGATATACAGCAGCGCACCCGCCAGCGGCGCGGCCACACAGGGGCCCATGATCACCGCCGACAGCGCGCCCATCACGAACACGCCGCCCAGATGTCCGCCGTGCAGGCGATTGCTGGTGTCGGTGAGTTTGCTTTGCAGCGCGGTCGGCATCTGCAATTCATAGAAGCCGAACATCGACAGCGACAGCAGCACGAACACCGCGGAGAAGCTGCCCAGCACCCAGGGGGTCTGCAGCGCGTTGGAAATCAGGTTGCCGGAGAATCCGGCCGCAACACCGGCTGCCGCATAGGTGATCGCCATGCCCAGCACATAGGCTAGCGACAGCATGAAGGCGTGCATCTTGGTGATGTTGTGCCCGCGCCCGACGATGATGCCGGACAGGATGGGGATCATCGGGAACACGCAAGGCGTCAGCGCGAGCAACAGGCCTGCGCCGAAGAAGAACGAGATGATCAGCCAGAAATTGCCGCCCTTGAACAGCTTGGCGATCCGGGTGTTTTCGTTGTCCTCGGCCGCGCCTGATGCGGGGGGTAGAGGCGTAACCTGTGTCACGGCCGGAGCGGTGACAGCCACCGGCGGCGCGCGCATGCCGGACTTCGCATCGGGCAGGTCGACCTGCAGCGTTTTTTCGATAGGCGGGTAGCACAGGCCCTGTTCGCTGCAGCCCATGTAAGTGGCATACAGCGCGAGGCTGGTCGCGGCGTCCTGGGTGCGTTCCAGCGTGATCTCGGTCTGGAAGGAATTGTGGAATACCTCGGTCGGGCCGAAGTTGGGATCCTGCTTCATTTCGCCCTTGGGCAGATTCACCGTAGTGATCTTGACCGAGGCATCCTTGCTTTCAAAGTGGATCTTGTCGCGATACAGGTAGTAGCCGGGGGTGATGTTGAAGCTGGCCTGCAGCGTATGCGCATCGCGCACGGTGACCTGCAGCGCGAAAGCCTGGTCGGGCGGCAAGAAAGTCGGCTGTTTGGTGCCACCCAGATTGGACAGCCTGTCCAGCAGGCCGTCCGCATGGGTGGCCGGGGAGAGCAGGCACAGCAACAACATCATAACCAGCGACTTGGTTGTTGTTTTGTGACAACCTGGTCGAATGGTCAGTAGTTTCATCAACGCAAAACGCATGTTCATTCCTTGGTAATTTTCGTTTCGTCACTTACCCAGCCGAGATAGGCGGGCAAACCGGCATCCACAGGGACCGCGATGATTTCCGGAAGTTCGTAAGGGTGCACGTCGCGGATCAATTTTTCAAGCCGTGGATAGGCAGATCGCGTGGTCTTGATCAGCAGCGGCACTTCGCCGGCCGACTCGATCTTGCCCTGCCAGCGGTAGGTCGAGGTGCATGGAGCGAGCTGATTCACGCAAGCCGCCGCACCTGACTCGATCAGCAGCCGGGCCAGCTTCTCGGCGGCGGGCGCATCAGGCAGGTTGGTCAGCACTAATAACACGTCGCTCACACTCACCCCTTATGCCTTGGCGAAACGCAGCCCGAGCTGCAGCAGCTCATCCCATACATCGCCCTGGCGCAGGCCCTTGATGGTCTTGTCCAGGCGGGCCGCATGCTGCATCGCGCGCTCGATGTGCGGCAGCTTCACGCGGCGCGCGGTGCTTTCGATCAGGCCGCGGCGCGGTCCCCACACCCGCGCATCGCGCAACGCATTGTCCAGATGGTCGCCGCGCTGGGTGGCCTGCAGCACCTTGCCCAGCGTGCGTATCTCCTCGCTGATCGCCCACAGCACCAGCACCGTCGCGGTGCCTTCGGCGCGCAAGCCGTCGAGGATGCGCACGAAGCGGGCCGCATTGCCGGTCAGCAGCGCCTCGGCGAGCTTGAAGATGTCGTAGCGCGCCACATCCATCACCGCGTCCTTGACCTGCTCGAACGACAGCGGCCCGGCTGGAAACAGCAGGGACAGTTTCTGTATCTCCTGGAATGCCGCGAGCAGGTTGCCTTCGCAGCGGTCGGCCAGGAAGTCCAGCGTGGTCTTGTCTGCGGTTTGTTCCTGGCGCTTCAGCCGCCCGGCCAGCCAGTTCGGCAGCGCGCTGCGCGGAATATCGTCGGCAGTAATCACCACGCCGTAACGTTCCAGCGCACCGAACCATTGGCTCTTCAGCGCGGTCTTGTCTAATTTTGGCAGGGTGATCAGCGTGAGCACGTCCTCACTTAGGCGGGTGCAATAATCCTGCAATGCCTGACCGCCCTCGACGCCCGGCTTGCCCGACGGGATGCGCAGGTCGATCACTTTGCGGCTGGCAAACAGCGACAGGCTCTGCGCGCTATTGCGCAGCTCGCCCCATTTGAAATGCTGCTCCGCGATGAAAGTCTCGCGCTCGCCGTATCCGGCGGCGCGTGCCGCTGCGCGTATGCTGTCCGCCGCCTCCAATACCAGCAGCAGCGCGTCGCCATGCACCACATACAGCGGCTTGAGGCCGGAGCTGAGGTGACGCGGCAGGTCTTCGCTGGAGAGCGTCATGTTATTGCGGCTGCGGTTTGGCGCGGCTCAGGCGGCGCATGATCTGCTGCACCATGTCCGAGCGCATGCTCTGGTACAGCAGCGTCTCCTCGGACTCCTTGGCGAGGATCTTGCTGTCGTCGTAGGTGTAGTCGCGGCGCAACACGATCTCCTCGGCGGGCAGCCAATCCTGCTGCTTGAGATCGTAGGCACGCAGCGAGATGCGGTAGTTCAGCTGATACTCGTTGACGCGGCCGGTGCCGCCCAGCGTCAGGATCTGTTTGCCCGGCGCTTCGCTGACGATGTTCAGCACCACATCCGCTTCGTCGCGGTTGCTCACCAGCTTCACCTTGTTGGCCGACAGGCTGCGGCGCAGGTCCTCGACCAGCGGCGTGTTGGCCGCATCCAGATACAGCGTGGCGAACGGCATGCCCGCCTGGCCGCGCAGATGAAAGCCGCACGCGGCCAGCAACAGCGTGGTCAGCAGCAGGGCGAGCAGTCGCGGAGAGAGGCGCATGGGTTTTCCTAGGCGACGATGTTGATCAGACGGCCCGGCACGATCACGATCTTCTTCGGCACCGCGCCGGCCAGATGTTTTTGCACCGCCTCGTGCGCCAGGGCGAGCTGCTCCAGCGTCGCCTTGTCGGCATCCTTCGCCACGCGCAAGTTGCCGCGCAGCTTGCCGTTAACCTGAATCACCAGTTCGATTTCGTCCTGCACCAGCGCGGCAGAATCGGCTTCGGGGTAGGGCTGGTCCAGCAGGTCGCTGCCGGGGCGCAGTGCGGCCCACAGCGCGTGGCTCAGGTGCGGCACGATAGGGTTGAGCATCAGCGCGATGGCTTCCAGGGTTTCCTGGGCCACGCTGCGCGCGGTCGGGGTCTGCTCGTCGAATTTGCCCAACGCGTTCAGCAGCTCCATGTTGGCCGCGATCGCGGTGTTGAAGGTCTTGCGCCGGCCGATGTCGTCGTCCACCTTCTGTATCGTCTGGTGCAGTTGCAGGCGCAAGGCTTTTGCGGCGGCGCTCAGCTCACCGGTTTGATAGGCGCTTACGACGCCTTGTTCGACGTGATCGTGGCAGGCTTTCCACACGCGCTTCAGAAAGCGGAACGCGCCTTCGACACCCGCATCCGACCACTCCAGCGACTGTTCCGGCGGTGCGGCGAACATCATGAACAGGCGCGCGGTGTCGGCGCCATACTGGTCGATGATCGCTTGCGGATCGACGCCGTTGTTCTTGGACTTGGACATCTTCTCGGTGCCACCGATGACCACCGGCTGGCCGTCTGACTTCAGCTTCGCGCCGATCGGGCGCGCCTTCGCATCGACTTCCACATCCACATCGGCGGGGTTGATCCACAGCTTCTTGCCGTTGGCTTCTTCGCGGTAGAACGTCGGCGCGATCACCATGCCCTGCGTCAACAAATTCCTGAACGGTTCGTCGCCCTGCACCAGTCCTTCGTCGCGCATCAGCTTGTGGAAGAAGCGTGCATACAGCAGATGCAGGATCGCGTGCTCGATGCCGCCGATGTATTGGTCCACCGGCAGCCAGTGTTGCGCGGCCTGCTTGTCCACCATCCCGGTGGTGCATTGCGGGCTGGCGTAGCGCGCGTAGTACCAGGACGATTCGACGAAGGTATCCATGGTGTCCGTTTCGCGCCGCGCCTTGCCGCCGCATTGCGGGCAGGCGCAGTCATAGAATTCCGGCATCTTCGCCAGCGGTGAACCCGCGCCATCCGGCACCACGTTCTCAGGCAGCACCACCGGCAGCTGCTCATCCGGCACCGGCACATCGCCGCAAGTCTGGCAATGGATGATGGGAATCGGACAGCCCCAGTAGCGCTGGCGCGAGATGCCCCAGTCGCGCAAGCGGAACTGCACTTTCTTTTCGCCGAGATTTTTTGCGGCGAGGTCGGCGGCGATCGCATCGATGGCCTGGTTGTAATTCAGGCCGTCGTATTTGCCGGAGTTCACGCATACGCCGTGTTGACCAAAGACTTCAAGCCAGTCAAACCAATTGAGATGAACGCCTTTGTGTTCAAAGGCAGGGAAGGTCTGCTCATCGTTTTCGCCTTCTGCATGCGTAGTGTGAGCCATCGTTATGACGGCAGACGCATCCCAGTCAGCCGGAGCAATAACTGCTTTTATAGGCAGCTTGTATTTTTGCGCAAAATGGAAGTCGCGCTCGTCATGCGCCGGTACCGCCATCACCGCGCCTTCGCCATAGCCCATCAGTACATAGTTGCCGACCCATACCGGCACCTGTTCGCCTGTCAGCGGGTGGGTGACTTTCAGGCCGGTGTCCATGCCCTTCTTTTCCATCGTCGCGATGTCGGCTTCGGCGACGCTGCCGGTCTTGCATTCCTCGATGAATCCGGCGAGTGCGGGGTTGTTTTGCGCGGCGCGTGTCGCCAGCGGATGCTCGGCGGCGACGGCGACGAAGGTCACGCCCATGATGGTGTCGGCGCGGGTGGTGTACACCCAGAGTTTTTCACCTTCACCATAGGGGAACGCGAAACGCACGCCGTAGCTCTTGCCTATCCAGTTGGCCTGCATCGTCTTGACCTGCTCCGGCCAGCCGTCGAGCTGGTCTAGGTCGGCGAGCAGCTCCTCGGCGTATTGCGTGATGCGGAAGAAATACATCGGGATGTCGCGCTTCTCCACCAGCGCGCCGGAACGCCAGCCGCGCCCGTCGATCACCTGCTCGTTGGCCAGCACGGTGTGATCTACCGGATCCCAGTTCACCGAGGCGGTTTTCTTGTAGATCACGCCTTTCTTGAACAGGCGGGTGAACAGCCATTGCTCCCAGCGGTAATAGTCAGGCTTGCAGGTGGTCACCTCGCGCGCCCAGTCCACGCCCAGTCCCAGCGACTTAAGCTGCTGCTTCATGTACTCGATGTTGGAATAGGTCCAGCCGGCCGGCGGCACGTTGTTGGCCATCGCGGCATTTTCCGCGGGCAGGCCGAACGCGTCCCAGCCCATGGGTTGCATCACGTTGTAGCCCTTCATCCGGTGGTAGCGGGAGAGCACATCGCCGATGGTATAGTTGCGCACGTGCCCCATGTGCAGCTTGCCGGAAGGATAGGGGAACATCGACAGGCAGTAATACTTGGGTTTGTCGCTTTGCTCGGTGGCGCGGAAAGCCTGTTTGGCCTCCCAGTGTTGTTGCGCTTGTTGTTCGACGGACTCGGGATGGTAATTGGGTTGCATGTCTTGCTGCCTGATTTTTGGATTGCGCATTATAGCGGCGTTGGCGGGCGGTTGCGCAGCACTCTGGCAGGGCACGATGTTGCGAAGGGAATGAACATGAGAAAACTGCTGTGGGTGTTGGGTGTCCTGTTTGCGATGCCGGTTCATGCGGAACCCGATGCGCTGGTGCAGGCGGTGCAGATGCCGGCCTGGCTGCAGCGCGGCGCCTCGGTCACGCCGTTGCAGCCGGGAACGGCGCTGAACAACGACGACAGGCTGATCACCGGGGACCATGCGCGCGTGCTGCTGCAAAGCGCGGATGGCAGCCAGATCAGGCTGGGCGAGAACGCCGCGCTGACGCTGAGCGGCATGGCCCGGCAGCGCGACGGACAATCGCTGTTCAGCGCGGTGCTGGATGTCGCCAGGGGCGCGTTCCGTTTTACCACCGGGCAGATCGCCAAGCTGAGAGGGCGCGATGTGACGGTCAGGGTGGCGGGCGCCACGCTGGGCATACGCGGCACCGATGTGTGGGGCAAGGTCGGTGGCAGGATGACGGTCGCGGCGATGGAAGCGGCAATGGGCAAGAGCCTGCCGGATGCCGACAAGGAGGCGAAAATGGACTTCGACGTGGTGTGCTTGATCGAGGGTAGGATACAGGTCGAGCATGCCGGTGACGGTTCATTTGTGATGGACCAGCCGCGCAGCTTCTATGTGATGCGCAAGGATCGGCCGCCCTACCCGGTGTCCGGGCTATCCGCCGAGCAACTGGCCAAATGGTCGGTCGAGACCGAGATCGTCGCTCCAGCGGCCTATCAGGATGGCAAGTGGAAAGTGACGCTGCTCAGCAGCGACAACGAGCGCGCGGCGCTGTCGGCTTACGACGCCTGGCGCGCCGAGGGTTATGCGGTGCGGCTGCGGCCGGTCGCCCAGGCAGAGGGCTGGGCTTACCGCCTGAATATCGAACAGTTGGCCAGCCGCGGCGAGGCCGAAGCGCTGGCGCGGCAATTGACCGGCAAGCTGGGCGCGGATGCACCTGTCGTTTCGCGTTAGCCCATCCCCGGGCATTCTGCTAGAATCGCGCCCTAAAATTTTTTATTAAATCCGTTCAGGAGTATTTAACTATGTCCCGCAAGCACCCAGTCATCGCTGTCACAGGTTCGTCCGGCGCCGGCACCACCACCGTAAAACGTGCATTTGAAAACATTTTCCGCCGCGAGAGCATCAAGGCAGCCGTGATCGAGGGCGACAGCCTGCACAGCCTGGATCGCATGGCGTTCCGCGCCGCCTCCGCCGAGGCGGCCAAGGACGGCAACAACCATTTCAGCCATTTCGGGCCGGAAGCCAACCATTTCGACAAGATCGAAAGCATGTTCAAGCAATACGGCGAGACCGGCATGTGCCAGCGCCGCTACTACGTGCACAGCGATGCGGAAGCGGTCGAGCACAACAAGCATTTCAACCTGACCGACCTGAAACCCGGCGTGTTCACTCCGTGGGAAAACATCGAAGCCAATTCCGACCTGCTGTTCTATGAAGGGCTGCACGGCCTGGCGGTGGATGAGGCCAAGGGCGTCGATGCCGGCCGCTATGTCGACCTCGGCATCGGCGTTGTGCCCATCGTCAACCTGGAGTGGATCCAGAAGATCCATCGCGACAAGGCGGAGCGCGGCTATTCCGCAGAGGCGACCGTGGACACCATCCTGCGCCGCATGCCGGACTACATCAAATACATCACCCCGCAGTTCTCGCGCACCCATATCAACTTCCAGCGCGTGTCCACGGTGGATACCTCCAACCCCTTCATCGCGCGCGACATCCCGACGCCGGACGAGAGCTTTGTCGTGATCCGCTTCCGCGATCCCAAGGGCGTGAACTTCCCTTACTTCCTGAACATGATCCCCAACTCCTTCATGTCCCGCGCCAACACGCTGGTCGTGCCCGGCGGCAAGATGAGCCATGCGATGGAAGTCATCCTCGCGCCTATCATGCACGAGATGATCGAGAACAAGAAGAAGTAAGACTTACCAAGAGGAATGACGGGGAAGCAGACGGCAAGTTTGCTTCCCCGTTTTTTATGGACATACTCAACGGACTCAATCCCGAACAACGCGCCGCCGTCGAACTGCCCGCCCAATCCGCGCTGATTCTGGCCGGTGCGGGCAGCGGCAAGACGCGCGTGCTGACCACGCGCATCGCCTATCTGATCAGTACCGGGCAGGCTTCGCCGCACGGCATACTCGCGGTGACCTTCACCAACAAGGCGGCGAAGGAGATGGTGACCCGGCTGTCGGCGATGCTGCCGATCAACACGCGCGGCATGTGGATAGGCACGTTCCACGGGTTGTGCAATCGCATGCTGCGCGCGCATCACCGCGAGGCGAATCTGCCGCAGACCTTCCAGATACTCGACAGCGGCGACCAGCTGTCGGCGATCAAGCGCCTGATGAAGGCGATGAACGTCGACGACGAGAAATATCCGCCGCGTGAGATGCAGTGGTTCATCAGCGGCAACAAGGAGCAGGGGCTGCGCGCTTCCGAAGTCGAGGCCTATGATCCCTACACTCGGCGCAAGGTGGAAATCTTCGCCGAGTATGACGCGCAGTGCCAGCGCGAAGGCGTGGTGGATTTTTCCGAGTTGCTGCTGCGCTGCTACGAGCTGTTGTCGCGCAACCCGCCGCTGCGCGAGCATTATCAGCAGCGTTTCCGGCATATCCTGGTGGACGAGTTTCAGGACACCAATCCGCTGCAATACCGCTGGCTGAAGCTGCTGGCCGGCGCCAACAACGCGCTGTTCGCGGTGGGCGACGACGACCAGTCCATCTATGCGTTCCGCGGCGCGGATGTCGGCAACATGCAGGAGCTGCTGCGCGACTTTCATGTCGAGAGTGTCATCAAGCTGGAGCAGAACTACCGCTCGCACGGCAACATCCTCGAGGCGGCGAATGCGCTGATCAGCAACAACCGCAACCGCCTGGGCAAAAACCTGTGGACCTCCGAGGACGGCGGCGAGCCGTTGCGTGTGTACGAGGCGCCGACCGATGTGGAGGAGGCGAGGTTCATCGTCGAGGAGATACAGCAGCTGAAGCGCGACGGCGTGAAGCTCACCGAGATCGCGTTGCTGTACCGTTCCAACGCGCAGTCCCGGGTGCTGGAGCATGCGCTGGTGTCGGCGGGTTTGTCATACCGCGTCTACGGCGGGCTGCGCTTCTTCGAACGGCAGGAGATCAAGCACGCGCTGGCTTATCTGCGCCTGATGGAGAATACCGACGACGACAACGCGCTGTTGCGTATTATCAATTTCCCGACGCGCGGCATCGGTGCGCGCAGCATCGAGCAGCTGCAGGAGGCCGCAAAACAGCACAACACCACGCTGTTCGATGCGGCGGCGCGGGCGGGCGGCAAGGTCTCTGCATTCGTCGCGCTGATCGAATCGCTGCGTGGCGCGACACGCGAGCTGCCACTCCCGGAGATCATGGATCATGTGCTCGAGCACAGCGGGTTGATCGCGCATTACCAGAACGAGACCGGCGCGAAGAAACGCGAGTCCGAGGAGCGCCTGGAGAACCTCAACGAACTGGTCAACGCGGCGACGCTGTTCGTGCATGAGGCGGAGGACGACAGCCTGACCGCGTTCCTGACCCATGCTGCGCTGGAGGCGGGCGAGCATCAGGCGGGCGACAGTGAGGACGCGTTGCACCTGATGACGGTCCACGCCGCAAAAGGCCTGGAGTTCCATACGGTGTTCATCACCGGGCTGGAGGAAGGGCTGTTCCCGCACCAGAACAGTATCGACAGCGACGGTGGCCTGGACGAGGAACGCCGCCTGATGTATGTCGCGCTGACCCGCGCGCGGCGCAGGCTGTACCTGACCTTCGCGCAAAGCCGCATGCTGCACGGCCAGGTGAGCTACGGCATGGCGTCGAGTTTCCTGCGCGAGTTGCCGGACGAACTGCTGCAATGGCTGTCGCCGCGATTTGTGCAGCGCAATACGTTTGGCGCGTTCGGGCGGGCAACGCATGCCTCGGCCAGCGGGGAAAGTTTTGGCGCGCCGGTGCCACGTCCTGCCTCCGACACCGGCTTGTGGCGCAGCGGCCAGGCGGTGTTTCACACCAAGTTCGGCGAGGGGGTGATCGTCAATCTGGAAGGCAGTGGCGCGGATGCGCGCGTGCAGGTGAATTTCCGCAAGGCCGGCGTGAAGTGGCTGGCGCTGGAGTATGCCAAGCTCACCCCGCTGTAATTGTTCTTGGCATCGTTACTTGTCTCTAATACATGGAGGGTAAACGGGCGAAAAAACGGGGGAAAGAAAAATACAAAGAATCGATCGAAGTGGAGCGCAGAAAGTGTGAGTTGGCCAGCCCCGGTTGGATTTTAATTATTAAAATCCAATTTAAAAAACTCAAATTCAAAAAAAGCAATCAGAAATATATATAATA
>JACPVZ010000051.1 GCA_016197305.1 Nitrosomonadales bacterium
ATTTATTCCCGACGGAGCAGGCGGAGGCTTTTATGCGGCAAGACCGGGCGGTGCTCGAGAGCAGGAACTCGCTGGAAATTGCCGAGGAGCCGATCAAGACCGCCGATGGCAGCGAGAAATGGCTGCATACTTTCAAGACTGGCCTGTATGACGATGAGGGGCGTCCCACTCATCTGCTCGGTATCTCGGTCGATATTACCGCGCGCAAACTGATGGAAGACGAGTTGCACGAACAACACCAGATGCTGGAAAGGGCGCTGGAGGGAACGGTGCATGCGGTCTCGGTGGCGCTCGAATTGCGCGACCCGTATACGGCCGGGCATCAGCGGCGTGTGGCCGATCTGGCTTGTGCGATCGCACGAGAGATGGGGCTGGACGAGCGGCGCGTCCAGGGGGTGCGTCTGATTGCGATGATCCATGACATCGGCAAGATCGGCATCCCGGCCGAGATACTCAGCAAGCCGTCACGCCTGAACAGCTTGGAAATGGAAATGGTGCGGCAGCATGCCTCGATGGGGTTCGATATTCTCAAGGATGTCAGTTTCCCGTGGCCGGTGGCGGATATCGCACACCAGCACCACGAGCGCATCGACGGTTCGGGCTATCCTCAGGGGCTCAAGGGCGAGGAGATTTCGCTGGAAGCGCGGATTGTCGCAGTGTCCGACGTGGTGGAGTCCATGGCCTCCCATCGCCCCTACCGGGCGGCCCTGGGCATGCCGGCCGCGCTGGAGGAGATTACGCGGAATAGCGGGGTGCTTTACGACGCACAGGTGGTTGAAGCCTGTCGCAAGGTGATCGCCGGGGGATTCGGGTTCACCTGATGATTCACCGCCATTGGCGCCTTCATGCGACGGGAGTTTGGTAAACTCTCACCCATGCCTGAATTTCACGCTTTAGTCCCCGCCGCCGGTTTCGGTGCGCGCATGGGCAACCAATTACCCAAGCAATATCTGCCTTTGGCAGGCAAGCCGATGATCGCGCATGCGCTCGAGACGCTGTGTGCCTGTGCCGATCTTGCCACGGTGTTCGTGGTGCTGTCGCCCGACGATACCCAGTTCCATTGCCATGACTGGTCGCACCTCGGCGACAAGCTGCAACCACTGTTCTGCGGCGGCGCAACACGGGCCGAGAGCGTCAGCAATGGCTTGGCGGCTTCCGAGCTGGAGCCGGACGAATGGGTGCTGGTGCACGATGCGGCGCGCCCCTGCCTGACCCAGGCGCATCTGGCCAAATTGATCGCCGAACTGAGCGGCGATGCGGTGGGCGGCATACTTGCCGTGCCAGTCGCGGATACGCTGAAGCGCGCCGACAGCCGCCAGCGCATCGAGTGCACCGAGCCACGCGAAGGCCTGTGGCAGGCGCAGACCCCGCAGATGTTTCGTGCCGGCCTGCTGACTCAGGCGCTGCGGCAGTGCAGAAGTGTCACCGACGAAGCATCGGCGGTCGAAGCGCTGGGGCTGCAGCCCAGGCTGGTCGAAGGCGATTCAAGCAATTTCAAGGTGACTTACCCGCAGGATTTGCTGTTGGCGGAGTTGTTGTTAAACAAAAACAGGTAGGGGGTTAGGCGCGAATGCGCCGTAACCCGCCACTCTAAAGATGACAGTGGGTTAACCCACCCTACGGGAGGCAAGCAATATGAGGATAGGTTCCGGTTTTGACGTGCACCAATTGGTGGAAGGGCGCAAGTTGATCATCGGCGGGGTGGAAATACCCTACGAAAAAGGCCTGCTCGGGCATTCTGATGCGGACGTGCTGTTGCACGCGATCTGCGACGCGCTGCTGGGTGCGGCGGCATTGGGTGATATCGGCAAGCATTTTGCCGACACCGATGCCAATTACAAGGACATCGACAGCCGCATCCTGTTGCGCAAGGTGCTGCATCTGGTGCGCGGCCAGGGGTACAGGGTCGGCAATGTGGATGCGACCATCATCGCACAAGCGCCCAGGATGGCGCCGCATATCCCGCATATGGTGGCGCATATCGCCGCCGACCTGCGCGTCGAGAAGAATGCGGTCAACGTCAAGGCCACCACCACCGAAAAACTGGGTTACACCGGGCGAGGCGAGGGGATCGCGGCGCAGGCGGTGGTGTTGTTGCTGGCGGACAACTGATGCGCATATTGGCCTTGTTATCTTTCGACTTCACCCCGTTCGCGCTGAGCGTAGCGGCTTCGCCGCGAAGTCGAAGTGTGGCGGGGTTACGCTCAGGGCGAACGGTGTACTTGGTGCGATGATGCGTATTCTTGCGCTAGATACCTCCAGCGAATATTGCTCGGTCGCGCTGTGGCAGGACGGTGAAGTGACGCAGCGCGGCGAGCCGGTCGGACAGAAGCATTCTGAGTTGTTGATGGCGATGCTGGATGCATTGCTGCGCGATTCGCGACTCGCCATCAAGGATGTCGACGGCATCGCCTTCGGCAAGGGGCCGGGCTCGTTCACCGGTGTGCGTATCGCCTGTGGCGTGGCACAGGGACTGGCGCTGGGCGCTGCGCTGCCGGCAATCGGGATTTGCACCTTGCAGGCTGTGGCCGAGGCCTCAGGAATGTCGCGTGTCATCGCCGCGCTGGACGCAAGGATGAGCGAGCTGTATCTGGCCGCGTATGAACGGCGCGACGGCGTTTGGCTGACGGCAGTCGAGCCTTGCTTGTGCAAACCGGTCGAAGTGCCTGCAGTCGGCGGCGATGGCTGGTTTGGGGCGGGCAGCGGGTTTGCCGCACATGGACCGGCGTTGCGGGGCAGTTATGGGGCGCAGTTGCAGGGGATGGACGGCAGCATCGTGCCGCAGGCCGGTGCGGTCGCCACCTTGGCGGCCGCGCAACTTGCACTCGGGGCAGGCACGGATGCGGCGCTGGCCTTGCCCTTGTACCTGCGCGACAAGGTGGCGCTGAAGACTGCGGAGCGGGAAACGCGTTGATGCGCCGCATGACATCGGCCGATGTGGATGCGGTACTGGGCATCGAGTCTGCGGTGCAACCCTATCCCTGGACGCGCGGTAATTTCAGCGATGCGCTGCTGAACGGCTACCTGTGTTATGTGGACGAACAGTCGGGAGAGATATGCGGTTATGCGATCCTGATGCCGGGTGCCGGAGAAGCCGAGCTGCTGACGATAGGCGTGGCTGCGGCCGCGCAGCGCAGGGGACTGGGCAGGGCGATGCTGAACGAGATGCTTGGACTGGCGCGGGACAGGCAGTTGAACCGGGTGTTCCTGGAGGTGCGGGCATCCAATCATGCTGCGATCGCGCTGTACCGCAGTGCGGGATTTTCCCAGGTCGGCCTGCGGCGCGCTTACTACCAGAATGCCAACGGCAGCGAAGACGCCTTGGTGATGGCATGTGATACGAACTTTTTTCCGGGCATCCGTGAAACGGGCGATGAAAATGGATAGAAACGAGGCGGTGTTGCGCGAGCTGCACCTGTATCCGCAGTGGCAACGGCGGAGTCAGTCTGTGTCGGTCGAGCAGGCGATGCCTGCGCCAGCCGCGGCGTTAACAGAACCGCTTCCGGCAGAACCTGTCACCGCAGAAACGCCCGCCGAGCATACGCCATTGCGCCCGCTCGATAGTTTGGACTGGAGCGAACTGAAACGGCAGGTGCATGACTGCACGGCCTGCAAGCTGCGTGCGGGTTGCACGCAGACGGTATTCGGCGTCGGAGATGAACGAGCCGACTGGTTGTTCGTCGGTGAAGGCCCCGGTGCGGACGAGGATGCGCTGGGTGAGCCGTTCGTCGGTCAGGCGGGCAAGCTGCTCGACAGCATGCTGGCGGCGATCCAGTTGAGGCGCGGCAAGAATGTGTACATCGCCAATGTCGTCAAGTGCCGTCCGCCCGGCAACCGGACACCGGAAGCGGAGGAGATCGCCACCTGCATGCCCTATTTGCGGCGCCAGATCGAACTGATCCAGCCGAAAGTCATCGTGGCGCTGGGCAAGACCGCTGCAACCGCACTGCTCGACAGGGATGCGACGCTGGGTTCATTGCGAGGCGCTGTGCACCGCTATCAAGATGTGCCGCTGGTGATCACCTACCATCCGGCCTATCTGCTGCGCAGCCCGCTGGAGAAGGCCAAGGCATGGCAGGATTTGCGCCTGGCCGTTGCCACTCATGCGGCTATCGGCGGCAAGAACGGCTGAGGTATTGCGCCGATCTTCTGGCGTTACATCTGCCCCCGGTCCTGATCGTGGCCATGACGCCTGTACAGCGCGGTCATGATGCCGGACAACAGCAGGCCGAACACCAAGATGATCAGGTAGATGCTGAATTCGAGTTTTTCCATCAACGCATACAGTGACAGCATCGCGAAGATGCTCAGGTTCTCGTTGAAGTTCTGGACCGCGATCGAACTGCCGGCGCCCATCAGCAGGTGGCCGCGGTGTTGCAGCAGCGCGTTCATCGGCACCACGAAATAGCCGCCCATCGCGCCTATGGTGATCAGCAGCAGCACGGCCAGTGTGCTGTGGGTGACCGGGATCATCAGGATCACCAGGATGCCCATCGCGATTCCGACCGGCAAGACTTTGACCGAGTGTTCCAGCTTGACGAATTTTGCCGCCAGGATGGCGCCGAGCGCGATGCCTATCGCGACCCAGGCGGTGAGCTTGGCGGCGGTGCCGATGTCGTAATGCAATGCCACTGCCGCCCAGCCCAGTACCAGCAGGCGCAGCGTCGCGCCCGCGCCCCAGAACAGCGTGGTGACGGCCAGCGACACCTGGCCGAGCGGATCCTTCCATAGCAGCTTGAAGCAGTGCCAGAACTCGCTGAGCAGGAACACCGGGTTGCGGCTCAGCGGGCGATGGTCGATCGCGAGGCGTGGTATGTACAGGTTGAACAGTGCGGCGATGCAGTAGATGCCTACGATGATCGCGATCGCCAGTTCCGGTGCGGTATCTATCCCGGTATCCAGCAGCGGCACGTCCCACCATGCCAACATCGGTTCGGCGATGGCCGGGCTGATCAATACCCCGCCGACGACGGCGCCCAGTACGATCGCGAGCACAGTCAGGCCTTCCATCCAGCTATTGGCCTTGACCAGCTGGCTGTGGGGCAGATACTCGGTGAGGATGCCGTATTTTGCCGGGGAATAGGCGGCTGCGCCCAGCCCGACCAAGCCATATGCGAGCAATGGATTGATGCCCAGCAACATCGCGATGCAGCCGAGGATCTTGATGTTGTTGCTGAGGAACATCACCCGCCCTTTGGGCAGCGAATCGGCAAAGGCGCCCACGAACGGCGCCAGCACGATGTACGAGAAGATGAAGGCCTCCTGCAAGACCGGGGTGTGCCAGCTGGGTGCATGCAAATCCTTCAGCAGGGCGATCGCGGCGAACAGCAGGGCGTTGTCTGCCAATGCCGAGAAGAATTGCGCGACGAGGATGATGTAGAAGCCGAGATTCATTAAGCGGGAATATTTTTCGTCAGTTCGATTTATAACACGAAAGGGTTGCCCCTGCTATGATTGATGCCTGTTTAAAACCCTTGCGTAAAGCCTATCTTTCATGTCGCGTCCTATCCAGGCCCATATCGATCCGAGTGCGCTCGAGCATAATCTGCAGATGGTCCGCCGAGTCACCGCGGCGCGGGTGATGGCGGTGATCAAGGCGAACGGTTACGGGCATGGCCTGTTGCGTGTCGCCGAAGCGCTGTCTGCTGCCGAGGGATTTGCGTTGCTGGATATCCAGGATGCGTTGCGCCTGCGCGAGGCGGGTTATCGCCAGACCATCCTGTTGCTGGAAGGCGTTTTCGATGCGGATGACATGGTGCTGGCCGCGCAGCATGACCTGACTTGTGTGCTCCACAGCGCATGGCAGATCGAGCTGCTGGATGCCTGCCCGCGTGCGCTGGATGTCTGGCTCAAGATCAATACCGGAATGAACCGCCTGGGCTTTGCCCCGCAGCAGGTGGCGCAGGTCATGGAACGTTTGCGCCGCCACCGCGCGGTGCGCGACATCACGCTGATGACCCATTTCGCCAATGCCGATGAGGCACGCGGCGTGGCCGACCCGCTGGCGTTGTTCAATGCCGTCGCCGCACCCTATCGACTGCCGCGCTCGCTGGGCAATTCCGCGGCCCTGCTGCGCTATTCGCAAACTCATGGCGACTGGGTGCGGCCGGGCATCATGCTGTACGGTGCGTCGCCATTCGCCGACACCAGTGCCAAGCAACTGGGACTCAGGCCGGCGATGACGCTCAGTTCGCGCATCATTGCCACGCAACAACTGCGCGCAGGAGACGAGGTCGGCTATGGCGCGTTGTTCCGTGCCGGGCATGACATGCGCATCGGGATCGTGGCCTGTGGTTATGCGGATGGCTATCCGCGTCATGCGCCCAATGGCACGCCGGTCAGCGTGGATGGGCAGAGCACGAGCACGCTCGGGCGTGTCTCGATGGATATGCTGTACGTGGATTTGACCGCGATACCCGACGCCGATGTGGGCAGTAAAGTCGTGCTGTGGGGTGAAGGCTTGCCGATCGAGCAGGTCGCCAACGCCGCCGGAACCATCAGCTATGAGTTGATGTGCGCGCTGACCGCACGCGTGCCGGTGCGATATTGAACGAGCGTGACTGAAGTTTGCGGGTGAGGCTGGCCTCGACAGGAATTTTATGGTGTCCTCGACAGGAATCGAACCTGTAATTGACCCTTAGGAGGGGCCGGTTATATCCATTTAACTACG
>JACPVZ010000052.1 GCA_016197305.1 Nitrosomonadales bacterium
ATGTAGTGGTCGCCGTTGCTGGCGTTGTACAAGGTATAGGCGGAAAGCCGCAGCGTCTGATGCAGAAAGAACTGCGTCAGACGCGCCGTGACGGTATGGCTCCGGCGCTTGTCGATCGGAAAACCGGTGGGCAGCGTGGCAAGGTAGGCGCCGTAGTCGTGCATGATTTCGGCGTAGTACTGGAAACCGAGCGAGACATCCTCCACCGGCTGTATCTGGTATCCGGCGAGCAGCCGCGTCTGCGAATTAGGCACGGCAAAGTCGTTCCCCGCACGGTCATCAGGCGAATCGTAGTAAGCCGCTTCCAGACTCAGCACCCCGTCTCCCGCACGACCGGAAAAGCTGGCGCCGTATATCGCAAGCTTGGGGTAGAAATACGTGATCTTCGTCGGTGCCGTCATGTTGTCCGGTCGCATCGAAGGGGTGCGCTGGAAGCCGCGATATAAATAGAGCGCCGCATCATAGCCTGCGATATCACGGTAAGCGCGCAACCCAACGTCCCCTTGTCCCGGTTTGACGGTTTCGCGGTTAACGACCGTGGGCATCGGGTCGTAAAGCCAGAATCGGCGCGCGTCCGGGATGCGGCTCTCACGGAAATTCGGTGACAGCACCAACTCGAACGAAGCAAACTCGGGATAGGCGCCCAGCTTCACCGCATCCACGCCGCGCTTGAGGTATTCCAGCGGCCGCCCGGCAAAGAGCGCCTCGTGATCTTTGGGAAAAAAATCGTTCACGAACACCAAATCGCCCAAGCCCCAGGTGATTACCTGCCGACCAAGGCGCAAATCCCAGTTGCCTCCCGCATAGTCGATGTAGCCCTCGCGCAATTCACTCTCATTCTGGCGACCAAGATGATCGTAGGCCAGATCGCCCTTCGCCAGCAGCCGCCAAGCATCGCCAGTGGCATCGAGCTTGATCTGGGCGCGCTCCTCCAGCCACTTGTAATGGCGGCCATCGGGATTTTGCTCGACGGTGTTGAAGGCCGTGTTCTGCTGCAGGAAGACTGAGAGCGTGACCTCCGCCCGCGCCGCCAGCGGCGCCAGCAGCAGAACCGCAGAGAGCGTGGCCGTTCGCAGCATCAGTCAATCCACTTGCGCGGCGGCTGGCGCAGGAATCGCTCTGAAAACAGGCTGTCCTCGATGCCGAGATCGTAGTCGGTCTTGATGTAGGCAACCTCGGTGCGATGACCTGTCTGGAGGTTTTTCATGGTGCGTTTGACCACTGTTGGATAGCCCTTTACGTCGGCCACTTCGTCGGCGGTGGACTGCTTGTAACGGGCGCCCTTCCTGTCGTGCTGCTCCTCCTTGAGCGGCAGGAAATTGGCCTTGTCCACCCACGTTACCTTGTAGCCGAAGTCAGAGTCCGCGCCTTTCGGCGTACTTTTCACCACGTAACAGTCGCGGTCGCCCACTTTTTCCTCGCGCTCGACGGCGTGGCTGTCGTCCTCGATGTCGCGACCGGAGACATCCTCGTAAGTGAAGTCGGAACCGACGAAGCTGGATCGCTTGTCCTGTGCGGCGATGCGCTTGACCATGTTGATGGCGGGAATGAACATCCAGCGATCGTCATCTTTGGCGGGGTATTTGTTAATCATGAAGGTCATGTCCTTCACATCGGCCGGCTGGAAGAAATACATGAAGTACTTCTGCTCGCCGCCCGGTTCGCCCGCGTTCTTGCGCAGCATGGTCATCTCGCGCACCCGTTCCTGCCCGTCCTTGTTGATGAGCTTCATCACCACCCGCGCCTTGAAGTCCTTGCCCGGATAGAGGAATGCGGCCTGCGACTTTTTCATCACTTCCTCGCCCGAGAATGCCAAAGCCTGTAACGGCAGCAGAGCGGCGATTATCCATATCCACCAGTGTTTAGTTCCGGCATAACGCGCTTCGCGCATTAGCCTTCTCTGAAGTGACGTAAGCAGGTATTTCGCCGAAAGGCGAAAGCTCGCAAACTTCGTTTTCATGTCAGTCTCCTTTCGCAAGTGCCGGGGCGACGTTCGCCGTCAGCTTGGGTTCATCGAACAGCCAATTTCTCCCCATCATTACCAGAGCGGGCAGATAAAGGATGGTGAGCAGCGCGGATAGCAGCATCATCGAAACGATGAAGGCGCCCACCGCGATGTAGGGCGTGAGGGGTGCGAACAGCATCACCGAGAAGGCCCCAGCGAACAGCAGCGCATTGCGCAGAATGCCCTTACCCGGCCGCGCCGCCGTCCACAGCAAAGCCTCCCGCACTGCGGCCTCATTCGTGCCGCCACCCGTCTCGACCAGGTGCTGGCGGAAACGGCTGATGAAGTGGATGGAGAAATCCACCGCCATACCGAGCGACAAGGTGCTTAGCACCGACAGCGGCATGTCGAAGTCCTTACCGACGAAACCCACCACGCCGTAGATCAACAGGATAGTAAACAGCAGCGGCATGTAGCCGACCAACGCCCACCTGGCCGAGCGAAAGTTGAGTGCGAGGATGACGAACACCACGACCAGAGCCAGCACGAAGCCCAGCACCATATCTCCCAGCACCTCGTCGTTCCAGACCAGGTTGAAATAGGCGATGCCCGCCGGTTTGACGGTGACTGCAAGCGGATGGGATTTCTGATAGTCCGCAGTGGCCTCGATCACTTGGCGCATCGCCTCCGCATCCCAAGTCTTCAACTGCACCCACAAATTGGCTTTTTGAAAAACGGGATCGACCACGTTGTCCAAGTCGGCGGGTTTGGCCGACATACTGAAGAGGAAAAGATACTGGCCAACGGCCTCTTTCGTTTCCGGCACCGCATCGAATTTCGGGTCATCGTCATGCAGCACGCGGTTGATGCGCTTCACGTAATCGGCCACCGAGAAGGTCTTGCCCACCATAGGCATCGCCTCCAAGTGGCGTTGCAGGCCTTCGAGCCAGCGCATGGCCTCTGGCTGCTTCATGAATTCCGGCTCGTTCGCCAGCACCACCAGATAACCCAGCGAAGTGCCTCCCAGCGCCTGGTTCATTGATGTGTCGGCAATCCGAATCTCGCTGGACTCCTTGAACCATGCCACTAGATTGTTGTTCACATGTATCTTCGCGGTTCCGGCAATTGCGACGGCCAGAAAAACCAGCCCAACCAAAGTGGTGGCCAACGGGCGCGTCGCGCCCACTTCGGCAATGCGGTGCAGGAAGCGCGCGGTGCGATCCAGTTCCACGCTCTCGCTCTCAGCGGCTTTGGCGATCTTCTCTTCCTTGACGAAGGTGAGGAACTACCAAAACGATGGCCTTCAGAATGTGCAAAATTTTGTTCTCTCAATGCATAGTCCATGCATTCAATGTCCATTTCTTCGCGTTTTACCAAACATGGTTTCAGTTTGTTTGAC
>JACPVZ010000049.1 GCA_016197305.1 Nitrosomonadales bacterium
GGAACGGCACAGGCGACAACCACCCACCCAGAAACATGATCGATGTCAGAAAGGCAATCAGAATCATGTTGGCGTATTCAGCCAGGAAGAACAGCGCGAACGCCATGCCGGAATACTCGACGTGGAAGCCCGCGACGATCTCGGATTCACCCTCGGCCATGTCGAACGGCGCACGGTTGGTTTCCGCGACGCCTGAAATCAGGTACACCAGGAACATCGGGAACAGGGGCAACAGATACCAGTTCAGCAAGCCGTAGGAACCGCGCTGCCCGTGCACGATATCGGTCAGGTTCATGCTCTGCGACGCCATCAGCACGCACACCAGCGCGAAGCCCATCGCGATTTCATACGAGACGATCTGCGCGGCGGAACGCACCGACCCCAGGAACGCGTACTTGGAGTTGGACGACCAGCCCGCGATGATGATACCGTATACCCCCAGCGAGGTCATCGCCAGCAGATACAGCAGGCCGGCGTTCACATTGGTCAGCGCAACGCCTTCGGTGAACGGGATCACCGCCCATGCGGCCAGCGAAGGCGCCAACGCCATGATAGGCGCCAGCACGAACAGGAATTTGCTGGAGCCGGTCGGAATGATGATTTCCTTGAACAACAGCTTGAGGCCGTCTGCCAGAGGCTGCAGCAAACCGTAATAGCCGACCCGGTTCGGGCCGATACGGATCTGCATGTAACCGATCACCTTGCGCTCCGCCAGGGTCAGGTAGGCCACCGCGCCCATGATGGGCAACACGATCGCCATGATCTTCACCAGCGTCCAGACCGGCAACCAAGCCGATCCGAGCATGGCTTGCCCCGCCTGTTCTATCGTTTGCAGCAGCTCCATCATGCCCCATCCCCAGTAATAGGTTCCACCGAAATCGCCCCGAACATCGCACCCAGCTCGGCAGTGGCCGGATGACCCGCGGCCACACGCGCCACACCGGATGGCATTTTGTCATCGGCACGCACCGACAGGCGCACCACCGCCTTGCCCTGCGACACCCTGACGGCATCGCCGGACTGCACGCCGAGCTTCCGCAGCTCGCTGCCATGCATCACGACGCAGGGTGTTGCGGCATCATGGGTCTTCTGCAACGAAGCGGCACGGCGCACCAGTGCGTCGGCACTGTAAATCGGCACATCGCTGACGCGCTGCAAGCCGCTGCCGGCGTGGCTGCCGGCCAGCTGCAACGTCACGCCGGCGACATGATTGTTCAGTTTATCGGCGATGTTTTGCGCCGCCAGCAATTCGTCGCGCACCGCTTCGCTGGAGTCATACTCGAAACCATCGACGTTCAGCAGGTTGCCCAGCACGCGCAGCACCTTCCAGGCCGGACGCGTTTCGCCCAGCGGCTTGACGGTGCCCTTGAAGCTCTGCGCCCTGCCTTCGGTATTGACGAAGGTGCCCGAAGTTTCGGTGAACGGCGCAATCGGCAGCAACACGTCCGCATAGTCGGTGGCGTGATGCTTGAACGCGGAGAATGCCACGACCATATCGGCGGCATACATCGCGGCCATCGCCTGCTGCGCATCATGCGCATCCAGCTCCGGCTCGACATTCAGCAGCAGGTAGGCCTTGCGCGGGCCGGCCAGCATCTGCGCGGCATTCATGCCATGCATCGCACCGGCGAACGGCACCGCGCCGGCCAGGTAGCCGCCGACACTGTTCGCAGCCTCGCCCAGATAACCGAACTTCGCACCGCTCAGCGTGGCGATCTGCTCCGCGAGCAGCGCGATCTGCGCGGCCTGCGGATGCTGTTGCGCGAAATTGCCCAGCAACACCGCGACACGTTCGCCGCCGGCCAGGCTCTTGGCAATCGCGGCCGCAGCGGGACTGACCGTGACACCCTGCACTGCCGCGTCGACGCCGGCCTGTTTCTCGGCGGCCAGCGCCTTGGCGATCTGCGCCAGCATGCCGAGCAGCTCGGAAGGCGCGACGATGGCCTGATTGGCGACCGGCATCAGCAATTCATCAGCGGCGGAATGCAGAATGTTGGCCTGCGCGCCGCGCTTGACCGCCTGGCGGATACGCTGCGCCAGCAACGGATGGTCCTTGCGCAGGAAGCTGCCGACGACTAGGAAGCGGTCACGGCTGCTGATCTCGGCGACCGGCATCCCCAGCCAGGGCGCGCCGGCCTGTTTGCCGTCGGCGCTGAAATCGGACTGGCGCAAACGGAAATCCACGTTGCCGCTGCCGATGCCGCGCATCAGCTTTTGCAGCAGGTAGAGTTCTTCCAGCGTGCTGTGCGGGGTCGCCAGCGCGGCGATCTGATCTGCACCGGCGGCATTGCTGACCTGGCGCAGGCCGTTCGCGACGTATTCGAGCGCCACCTGCCAGTCGACCTCGATCCACTTGCCGTCCTGCTTGATCATCGGCCTGGTCAGGCGCTCAGGCGCATTCAGGCCTTCGTAGCTGAAGCGGTCCTTGTCGGAAATCCAGCATTCGTTGACTTCTTCGTTCTCGATCGGAACGACACGCATCACCTTGTTGTTCTTCACCTGCACCGCGAGGTTGGCGCCCAGACCGTCGTGTGGGCTAACCGACTTGCGGCGCGACAGCTCCCAGCTGCGCGCGGTGTAACGGAACGGCTTGCTGGTCAGCGCACCGACCGGGCACAGGTCTATCATGTTGCCGGACAGTTCGGAATCCACCGTGCTGTTCACGAAGCTCATGATCTCGGAATGCTCGCCGCGGAACGCCATACCCAGCTCCATCACGCCGGCGATCTCCTGGCCGAAACGCACACAACGCGTGCAATGGATGCAGCGGCTCATCTCTTCGGTCGACACCAGCGGGCCGATATCCTTGTGCATCACGATGCGCTTCTCTTCGGCGTAGCGCGAAGCCATGCCGCCATAACCCACGGCCAGGTCCTGCAATTGGCACTCGCCGCCCTGGTCGCAGATCGGGCAGTCCAGCGGATGGTTGATCAGCAGGAACTCCATCACGCCCTTCTGCGCCTTCACCGCCATCTCGGAATGCGTCTTCACCTTCATGCCCTCTGCTGCGGGTGTGGCACAGGCCGGCAACGGCTTGGGCGCCTTTTCAACTTCCACCAGGCACATGCGGCAGTTGGCCGCGATGGACAGCTTTTTGTGGTAGCAGAAATGCGGGATATACACACCCGCCTTGTGCGCCGCGTCCATCACCATCGAGCCGCGCTCGGTCTGGACTAACTTGCCATCAATTTCGATATTGATCATTGCTCACCTAACCCGTCAGCTTTAAACCAAGCAACGCTTGTGTTCGATGTGGTATTCAAATTCGCTGCGGAAATGCCGCAGCATCCCCTGAACCGGCCAAACCGCCGCCTCGCCCAACGCGCAGATCGTGCGTCCGGCAAGGTTGTCGCCTATGCTCAGCAACATGTCCAGATCTTCCTTGCGGCCCTCGCCGTGCTCGATGCGATGCACGATGCGATACAGCCAGCCGGTGCCTTCGCGGCACGGCGTACACTGACCGCAGGACTCTTCGTAATAGAAATAGGACAGACGCTCCAGCGCACGCACCATGCAGGTGGTGTCATCCATGATGATCACCGCGCCGGTGCCCAGCATCGAGCCGGCCTTGGAGATCGAATCGTAGTCCATGTCCAGATCCATCATCACTTCGCCGGGCAACACCGGCATCGAGGAACCGCCCGGGATGCAGGCCTTCAGCTTGCGCCCGCCGCGCATCCCGCCCGCCATCTCGAGCAGTTTTTTGAACGGCGTGCCCATCGGCACCTCGAAGTTGCCGGGATTGTTCACATGGCCGGACACCGAGAACAGCTTGGTGCCGCCGTTGTTGGGCTTGCCCAGCTCGAGGAATTTCTGCCCGCCGTTGTTGATGATGTAGGGAATGCTGGCGAAAGTCTCGGTATTGTTGATCGTGGTCGGCTTGCCATACAGACCGAAGCTCGCCGGGAACGGCGGCTTGAAACGGGGCTGCCCCTTCTTGCCCTCGATCGATTCGAGCAATGCGGTCTCTTCACCACAGATGTAGGCGCCATAGCCCAGATGATTGTGCAGGTCGAAGCTGAAATCGCTGCCCAGGATGTTGTTGCCCAGATAGCCCGCGGCACGCGCGATCTCGCACGCCTCTTCCATGCGCTCGTACGCCTCGAAGATCTCGCCGTGGATGTAGTTGTAGCCGGTCTTGACGTTCATCGTGTACGCGGCGATCGCCATGCCCTCGATCAGCAGGTGAGGGTTGTAGCGCATGATGTCCCAGTCCTTGCAGGTGCCGGGCTCGCCCTCGTCGGAGTTGCACACGATGTACTTGTCGCCCTCGAAATTGCGCGGCATGAAGCTCCACTTCAGGCCGGTCGGGAAACCCGCACCGCCGCGGCCGCGCAGCGCGGACGACTTCACTTCGGCGATGATCGCATCGGGCGACATTTTTTCGGCCAGCACCTTGCGCAACGCCTGGTAGCCGCCGACCTTGAGATAGTTTTCCAACGTCCAAGGCTGATCCAGACCTTGCGTGGTAAAGATGACCGGGCCGCTCATGCGCCGCAGAGCGTGCAGGACAGGTTGGTGCACACCGTCAGGGTATGCTTGCCCATGGGCTTGAGGTTGTACATATGGTAGAAGGTCGCCACTTCGTACACCGCCATGTTCGCCATGCCCAAGTAGGCGGCGATATCGGCCATGTCGTCGCTGGAGATCCAGCCCTTTTCATCCTGCACAAAGCGCAATGCGGCCATGACCGCAGACTGCTTCTGTTCGGCCGGGTACTTTTTCAGTTCGCGGTCGATTCTGGCTCGTATTTGTTCAGATAACATCAGCGGTCCACCTCACCAAAAACAATATCCTGCGTGCCGATGATCGTCACCACGTCTGCGATCATGTGACCCCGCGACATTTCATCGAGCGCCGCCATGTGCGCAAAGCCCGGCGCGCGTATCTTCATCCGGTACGGCTTGTTGGCGCCATCGGAAATCAGATAGATTCCGAACTCGCCCTTGGGGTGCTCGACCGCCGCATAATCCTCGCCGGCAGGCACATGCATCCCCTCGGTGAACAGCTTGAAGTGGTGGATCAACTCTTCCATGTTCTGCTTCATCGCCTCGCGCTTGGGCGGCGCGAACTTGTGATTGTCCACCATCACCGGGCCGGGGTTGGCGCGCAACCAAGCGATGCACTGCTGGATGATGCGATTCGACTGGCGCATCTCTTCGACGCGCACCAGATAGCGGTCATAGGAATCGCCGCTGACGCCGACCGGAATATCGAAATCCAGACGGCCATAGACCTCATAGGGCTGTTTCTTGCGCAGGTCCCATTCGATGCCCGAGCCGCGCAGCATGGGGCCGGTAAAGCCCAGCGCCAGCGCGCGTTCTGGCGCCACCACGCCAATACCGACAGTACGCTGCTTCCAGATACGGTTGTCGGTCAGCAGCGTCTCGTATTCGTCCACGCATTTCGGGAAGCGCTTGGTGAAATCCTCGAGGAAATCCAGCAACGAACCCTGGCGGTTCTCGTTGAGCAGCTTGACCGCCGCAGCATTGTGGATTTTGGATGCCTGGTACTGCGGCATGGAATCCGGCAGGTCGCGATACACGCCGCCCGGACGGTAATAAGCCGCATGCAGGCGCGCGCCGGACACAGCCTCGTAGGCATCCATCAGGTCTTCGCGCTCGCGGAAGCAATACAGGAACATCGTCATCGCGCCGATATCCAGACCGTGCGCACCCAGCCACAGCAAATGGTTCAGGATGCGCGTAATCTCGTCGAACATCACGCGGATGTACTGTGCACGCAGCGGCACTTCGATACCGGCCAGCTTCTCCACCGCCATCACATAAGCGTGTTCGTTGCACATCATCGACACATAATCGAGCCGGTCCATGTACGGTAAGGACTGCAAGAATGTCTTGTGCTCGGCCAGCTTCTCGGTAGCGCGATGCAACAGGCCGATGTGCGGATCGGCGCGTTCGATGACCTCGCCGTCCAGCTCCAGCACCAGGCGCAACACGCCGTGCGCCGCAGGATGCTGCGGTCCAAAATTCATTGTGTAGTTCTTGATTTCAGCCATAACTCTGATTACCTCACACGGGATACAACGCGCGTTCACAATGCATTTCAGTGGAGGCTGACTTGCGCAAGCAAGTTAAGCCCGCAGGGCGGCCGCAACTAAAATTCATTGTGTAGTTCTTGATTTCAGCCATGACTGCGCCCTCAATTACAACCGTAGTTTTCTTCACGCACGATGCGCGGCGTCACCTCACGCGGCTCGATCGAAACCGGCTGATACACCACGCGCTGCTGCTCTGGGTCGTAACGCATCTCGACGTGGCCGGACAACGGGAAGTCCTTGCGGAACGGATTGCCGATGAAACCGTAGTCGGTCAGGATGCGGCGCAAATCGGGGTGACCGCTGAACAGAATGCCGAACAGATCGAAGGCTTCGCGCTCATACCAGTTCGCGCAAGACCAGATGTTGGTGACAGACTCCAGCACCGGAAAATCGTCGTCTTCGGCAAAGATGCGCACGCGCAAGCGCACGTTATGGGAAACCGAAAGCAGGTTGTAGACCACGGCGAAACGCTTGCCATCCCAAGTGTCGTCGCCATAGGTGGAATAGTCCACGCCGCACAGATCGATCAACTGCTCGAAGCGGAGCTCCGACGCATCGCGCAGGCGCGCCAGCACGTCCAGCATATCGGTCGCCCTGACCTCGACGGTCACCTCCCCGAGTCTTTCTTCGATGCTGCTCAGCTTGTCGCCAAACAAACCGCTCAAATTATTACGCAACATGCTCAAATCAGCAGCCATAGTTCACCTTAGCGTGCAATGGTATTGGTTCGTTTGATCTTGTTTTGCAGCTGGATGATGCCGTACAGCAACGCCTCCGCTGTCGGCGGGCAGCCCGGCACATAGACATCAACCGGCACGATGCGGTCACAGCCGCGCACCACCGAGTAGGAGTAGTGATAATAGCCGCCGCCATTCGCGCAGGATCCCATCGAGATTACCCAGCGCGGCTCGGCCATCTGGTCATAGACCTTGCGCAGAGCGGGCGCCATCTTGTTGCACAGCGTGCCCGCGACGATCATCACATCCGACTGGCGCGGACTCGGACGGAACACCACGCCGAAACGGTCCAGATCGTAGCGTGCCGCACCGGCTTGCATCATCTCCACCGCGCAACATGCCAGACCGAAGGTCATCGGCCACAGCGAACCGGTGCGGGTGTAATTGATGATGGTATCGAGCGTCGTGGTGACAACGCCCTTCTCCAGAACGCCTTCTATTCCCATTCCAAGGCTCCTTTCATCCATTCGTAGATAAAGCCGACCACTAGGATCGCCAAAAAGATCATCATGGAAACAAAACCGAAGGTGCCGAGCTCCTTGAGCACAACCGCCCAGGGAAACATGAAGGCGATTTCAAGATCGAACAGAATGAACAAGATGGCGACCAGGTAGTAGCGCACGTCGAACTTCATCCGCGCATCTTCAAATGCCTCGAAGCCGCACTCGTAGGGAGACAGTTTTTTACTGTCGGGACGATTGGGCGATGCCAGCATCCCCATCAGCATAGGCGCCACGCCCATCGCTAGACCAACGCAGATGAACAACAGCACCGGAAAATAATTTTCCAACATTGAGCTTCCCCCTTCTGCTTACGATTCCGGCTTCCCTGACAGCCCGGAACCACATTAGTTAAATCGTCTTATTTGACCGGCACGTCCACGTACCAGCTTATTCTTTGGTGCGGATGGGGAGACTCGAACTCCCACGCCCTTGCGGGCACAAGCACCTCAAGCTTGCGTGTCTACCAATTCCACCACAACCGCAATACTGCCAAAACTATTTCGGGATCTCCCTGGACTTGGATGCGTCCGCGGGGTTAACCACAGGCTCGGCCGGAACCACTGGAGTTGCAACGGAATCCACCTTATCCATCACCCCCTGGCGCTGCGCAGGATGGGCATACAGATAAGTCAGAGACAAACTGGTGATAAAAAACAGCGTCGCCGCCACCGCCGTGCTGCGACTGAGGAAATTTGCGGAGCCACTGGAACCGAACAGACTGCCGGCCGAGCCACTGCCAAATGCCGCCCCCATGTCGGCGCCCTTGCCATGCTGCATCAACACCAGACCGATCAACACCACTGCCGTCAACACATGCACTACCCAAACTATTGTTTCCACACACTACTCCAAAAGCAAAATTAAACCGGCCGGCGCAGATTATGCGCGGACGCCTGCACGACAAATCGCCAGGAACTCATCAGCCACCAGGGAAGCACCACCGATCAAACCACCGTCGATATCCGGCATCGCGAACAGCTCTGCCGCATTGTTTGCCTTCACACTGCCGCCGTAGAGTATACACAACCCGGAGGCGATTTGACCATCCTGAGCTGCGACGCGCTGGCGGATGAAGGCATGCACCGCCTGCGCCTGGTCGGAAGTCGCGGTCTTGCCGGTGCCGATCGCCCATACCGGCTCGTAAGCCACCACCGCATTGCGCAACACCTGCACACCGCCCAACTTGATCACCGCATCCAGCTGTTCCGCCACCACCGCTTCGGTCACACCGCCCTCGCGCTGTTCCAGCGTCTCACCCACGCACAGGATAGGGATCAAACCCGATTGCTGTGCGGCAAGGAATTTTTCCGCCACCAGGTGGCTGCTCTCGCCGTAGTATGCGCGGCGCTCCGAATGTCCGACGATCACATAGCTGCAGGCGAAATCGCGCAGCATGCCCCCCGACACCTCGCCGGTATAAGCGCCCTTGTCCAGCTGATGCACGTCCTGCGCGCCCCATTTGACGTTGCTGCCGGCCAGCTTCTGCTGCGCCTGGAACAGATACGGGAATGGCACGCACACCGCACAATCGACCTGGGGCAGCGTCGCCATCCCGCTGCGCACCGCATCCAGCAGCGCGGCATTCTGGGCCAGCGCGCCCTGCATCTTCCAATTTCCAGCAACCAATTTGCGACGCATCGTAATCCATCCGCAAGCATTAACAAAGGAGCGCAATCCTACCCGCGAACATGGGAACGGTCAATGAAACAACAGGGAATAGACTACCAAAAAACGGGGATTAAGCTGCCTGAACGGGAATTTGCTCGCGTTGCGCGACGATGCGGTTGTGCTCGTCCACATAGACCAGCTGCGGATGGAATTTTTGCAGTTCCAGCTCGGTGTACATCGCATAGCTGGCGATGATCAAAATATCGCCGGGATTGGCCTTGTGGGCCGCAGCGCCATTCACCGAAATCACGCCGGAACCGCGCTGCGCACGGATCGCATAGGTTGTGAAACGCTCACCGTTGGTGACGTTGTAGATATCGATCTGCTGGTATTCCCTGATATCGGCAGCATCCAGCAAATCGTCGTCGATCGCGCAGGAGCCTTCGTAATGCAGCTCGGAGTGCGTGACACGCACCCGGTGCAACTTGGCTTTAAGCATGATTCTTTGCATGGGACACCTCCCGTTCAAATGGGGCGCGGATTATATAGCACTCACGCCCCGATACCAACCTCGACATTATCCAGCAGCCGGGTATTCCCCAACCGGGCTGCGGCTAATATCACCCAGTCCTGCCGGGCCGGGCTGGCTGGCAACAGATCGGATCGGTTGCGCACCGCCACATAATCCACCGCCCAGCCGCGCTTCGTGAGGGCTTCGACCGCCTGCCGCCGCAAACGTTCAAAATCGCGTCCGCCATTTTCGATAGCCTGGCGCATCGCCTGCAGCGTCTGGCTCAAAAACACCGCCTCGGTGCGCTCTGTCTCATTCAGGTACTGGTTGCGCGAACTCAGCGCCAGGCCGTCTGCGGCGCGCACCGTCTCACCCCCGACGATGCGTACCGGCAGATTCAACTGCGCGACCATCTGACGGATGATGTGCAGCTGCTGGTAGTCCTTCTTGCCGAACACCGCGACTTGCGGCTGCACGATGTTCAGCAGCTTCAGCACCACCGTCGCCATGCCGCGAAAATGCCCGGGGCGCGACGCACCGCACAACTCATTGGCAATCGGCGGCAGCTCGATGTACACCGTTTGATTTTCCGGGTACATCTCGTTGACCGCAGGCGCGAACACCACGTCCGCCATGCCCTTCAGCTTCGCACAATCCGCCTCCAGCGTACGCGGGTAACGTTCGAAGTCCTCATTCGGCCCAAACTGCAACGGATTGACAAAGATACTCGCCACGACGCAACTGCCATGCTTGCGGGCGAGACGCATCAGGTCGAGATGCACCTCATGCAGATTGCCCATGGTCGGCACAAAAGAGATTGCACGTTCGGTGGTTAGTCTTGTTCGCAGTTCAGCGATGGTGGAAATGATTTGCATAAATTTACTGTTGTTAAAATTGTAAATAACACCGTTCGTGCTGAGCCTGTCGAAGCATGAATGACAAAAACCAAAATCAAAACCGCCGGGGGTAGCCCGGCAGCTAGTCACTTTTTCTTGCTTCGCCAAAGAAAAAGCAACCAAAAAGAAGGCGCCCCCGGTTTGCCGCCCACTTCGTGGGTTCCCTGCGTTGCTCGACTGGTCAGGCGGCTGCGGAACTCGCTACGCTCAGACAGTCCTCGCCGAAACCCCCTGACCAGCCTCCGCTACTCGGCGGCGCACAGGGGAGGAAAAACGAAAATCAAAACCTACAAATCGTAGGGTGCAATAAGCGAAGCGCATTGCACCGGATGTATTCATTCGGCGCAATAACGATTGCGCCCTACGCCCGCTATTCGCCATCGGATTGTTGCTTATCCTCAAGGATTGGTAAGCTTGTTCCACTAGGGAGTTCTTCTGCACGTGATTGTGTTTGCCAAACGATGTCAGCAATTTCGCGAATACGGTCGACAATTGGCTTAGCATCTTTGCCAAGTTTCCCCATAACCACACCTGCGTCACCAACTAGCCCCCAGAATCTATCTAGGTCAGAAATTTTCTTGTGCATCTCTGCTTGCAGCTTTTCGAGTCGTCGTAACAGCCGCTGCTGATGTTCAGGTTCGAGTTGTTTCGTGGCTGCAATCTTTTCTCGAAGGTCATTGATTAATTCCTGTACACGCTTGAGGTCTCCTTGCGAAAATTCATAAACAAAATCCGTACCGAGACTAGAATGAAAACGTGATCTAAAGAACTTTAAACGAAGCTTCGAAGCCTCTTCAGAACATTGAGCAGCTATACGCTCTAGAGCATTGTGAATATGAACGTAATCAGTGTTCGATTTACCCGATATGGAAGGAAAATCAAATGAGATTGGCAAAAGATTGGCGTCTTTCATTTCCAAAAGAAGCGCATAGGCTTCTAGCAACATTTCAAAGCTTTCTGCGTTATAGCCTTTGTTCTCTTGTACTGCGGAAATCGCCTTTTGACAGATCCGAATTGTGCCATTAATAGGTTCGGACTTAACAAAATCAATAAACTCTTCTGGATACAACATTGGCAATCTCCGATGTGAG
Source organism: Nitrosomonadales bacterium (assembly GCA_016197305.1). Taxonomy (GTDB): domain Bacteria; phylum Pseudomonadota; class Gammaproteobacteria; order Burkholderiales; family Gallionellaceae; genus Gallionella. Next base: position 11,408 of record JACPVZ010000049.1, read on the forward strand.
AGGTATGAAATTAAACAAACAGGTTCCAATGTACCGAAGTCAAATTGTTTTGCCTATCTTTTATGGTGGGCAACTTGTTGCCCACCATAAGGGTTTACGGTTTTTAGTTTTTCTTCCCCTGTGCGCCGCCGAGTAGCGGAGGCTGGTCAGGGGGTTTCGGCGAGGACTGTCTGAGCGCGTAGCGCGAGTTCCGCAGCCGCCTGCCCAGTCGAGCAACGCAGGGAACCGCGCAGCGGCGGCAAACCGGGGTCGCCTTTTCTTTGGCTACTTTATTTTGGCGAAGCAAAAGAAAGTAGCTTGCTGCCGGGCAACCCCCGGCGGTTTTGACTTTATTTTGTCTTTCATGCTTCGACAAGCTGATGAAACAACTAGCCATTCGACTATGCTGCCAAACGACGCCAGCCAAGTCGCTGGTTATCAGCACGAACGGATGGGTTGTCAGAAGCTATGTTCCTGCGCTGGGAAAGAACCCTCCTTCACCTCCCGCACATACCTCCCCACCGCCTCCGCAACCGATGCTGCGCCCTGCATGTAATTCTTCACGAAGCGCGGCTTCTTGCCCGGATAAATATCCAGCATGTCGTACAGCACCAGCACCTGGCCGGAGCATCCCGCGCCCGCGCCTATGCCTATTGTCGGAATGGAAAGCTGCGCGGTGATCTCGGCGGCCAGCAACGCCGGCACGGCTTCCAGCACCAGCATGCCCGCGCCGGCCTGTTCCAGCGCGGTCGCGTCTTCCAGCAGTTTTTGCGCTGCGGCGGATTCCTTGCCCTGCACGCGGTAGCCGCCCCGCTGGTGCACCGACTGCGGAGTCAGGCCGATATGCCCGCACACCGGGATGCCCCGTCCGGTGAGGAAGCGCACCGTCTCCAGCATCGCCTCGCCACCTTCCAGCTTGACCATCTGCGCACCGGCCGCCATCAGTTGCGTGGCATGGGCGAAGGTCTCTCTCGGGCTGACCTGGAACGTGCCGAACGGCATGTCGGCGACGATGAAGGCCTGCCTGCAGCCGCGCGCCACGCAGGCGGTGTGATAAGCCATCTGCTCCAGCGTGACCGGCAGCGTGGTCTCATGGCCCTGCAACACCATGCCCAGCGAGTCGCCGACCAGCAACACCTCGACGCCCTGCGCCTCAAGCAGCGCGGCGAAGCTCGCGTCGTAGCAGGTCAGCACGGCGATCTTGTCGCCTTTGCTGCGCTTCGCCTGTAACGCTGTCAATGTAGTACGCATCAAAGCCCCCGTCCCTATCCCCTCGCTCCGCTCTCTCACTTCGCATGCGGAAGAAAGAGCAATTTAACTCTCACCCTTGCTGAAAAATTCGCGCGCACCGCGCATCTCGCCGATGCGCTGCACCAACAGCGCGAAGTCCTCGTCGCCATCGACGAAGTTCAGATTCTCGTTATTCACCGTCAATACCGGCGCCGCGTCGTAATGATAGAAGAAATCGCTGTAACTTTGTGCCAGGCGCAGCAAATAGCTCTCCGGTATCGTTTGCTCGTAGTCCTTGGCGCGGCGGCGCACCCGCTCCACCAGCGTTTCCGGTTCGGCCTGCAGATAGATCACCAGATCCGGCGTTGGCGCCTGCAATTTCAGCGTGTGATAGATCTGCTGGTACAGCGCAAACTCCTCTGCATTCAGATTCATCCGCGCAAACAACGGGTCCTTTTCCAGCAGATAGTCGGCTACCGTGGTGTCGCGGAACATGTCCAGCTGGGCCAGGTCGCGCACTTCGTTGCCACGCTGGAACAGAAAGAACAGCTGCGTCGCCAACGCGTAACGGGCCGGGTCCTGATAGAACTTCGCGAGAAAGGGATTCTCGTCCGGCTTATCCAGCAACGTTGCCGCGCCGGCATGTTGCGCGAGCCGGCGCGCCAGGCTGGTCTTGCCTACGCCTATCGGCCCCTCGACAACGATATAGCGATAACGCTCAAACGGCATCGTCCAATCGCTCCAATTCCTGATCCTGGCAGGCCAACCTGGCCAGGCGCGCCGCGCCTATCGCGGGAATGACACAATCGGGCGCAAGCTCCAGCAGGGGTTGCAACACGAATGCGCGCAAGTGCATCTGCGGGTGGGGAATGCTCAGGCCGTGCTCGTGCAGCTGCAATTCGTCATACAGCAGGATGTCCAGGTCCAGCGTGCGCGGCGCATTGCGGAAGGTGCGCTCGCGGCCATGAGTGTGCTCGATCTTCAGCAAAACCTGCAGCAGGTCGCGCGGCGACAAGGCCGTGTCGATCTTGGCGACCGCATTGACGAAATCCGGCTGGTCCAGATAGCCCAGCGGCGCGCTGCGGTACAGCGCGGACTGTGCCAGCAACGAGGTTCCGGGCATATTGTCGAGGTCGGCAAAGGCGCGCTGCAATTGACTGCGCGGCTCCTCCAGATTGCTGCCCAGGCCGATGTAGGCAATATGCCGTGTCACGCCGGAAACTCGCCGGATGGCGGGGCGTCGGCCTTTTTGCGCGGCTTGCGGCGACGACGCTTCTTGTCTCCCGCGCCTTCCGGCTGCAGCATTTCCGTCTGGCGTGCGGCGCTGGCATCCTGGAACTCATCCCACCACAGGCCCAGCTCGTCATCGACCTCGCCGCTGGCACAGCGCAACAACAGGAAATCGAATCCGGCGCGGAAACGCGGCTGCTCCAGCAGGCGGAACGGACGCTGACCGGAGCGCTGCTCGAAACGCTGCTGCATCAGCCAGATCTCTTTCATCACCGCATCGTGGCGGTGCGGTATCGCGAGCTGCGCCTTTTGTTTCGCCAGCACTTCGTCCATCGCGGCGTGCATCGCCGCGACCGGGCGCTCGCCCTGCTGCTGATGCAGTTTCCATGCCGCCAGCACCTCATGCCACAGCAGCGCGGCAAACAAAAATGCCGGCGAGACCGTCTTGCCCTGCCCCAACCGCTCGTCGGTATTGCGCAGCGCCAGCATCACGAACTTCTCGCCCATCGGCTGGTTCAGGATCACATCGAGCAGCGGCAGCAATCCGTGGTGCAGATTCATCTGGCGCAACTGCTGGATGCATTCCACCGAATGGCCGGACAGCAGCATCTTCAGCACCTCGTCGAGCAAGCGCGCCTGCGGCACGTTGTCGAGCAGACCTTTCATTGCGGCGATCGGCGCAGCAGTCGCCGCATCCAGTTCTATGCCCAGTTTGGCCGACAGACGCACCGCACGCAGCATGCGCACCGGATCTTCGCGGTAACGCACCAGCGGGTCGCCGATGATGCGCAGGATATGCGCGCGGGTATCGGCATAACCGCGGTGATAGTCGAATATCTCCTGGGTGGTCGGGTCGTAGAACAGCGCGTTCGCGGTAAAATCGCGCCGCGCCGCGTCCTGCTCCTGGTCGCCGAACTCGTTGTCGCGCAGCAAACGGCCGTGCTCGTCGGTCTGCGCGTCCTCTGCCTCTATCATCTTGCGGAAGGTCGACACCTCGACCACTTCCTCGCCGAACATCACATGCACCAGGCGGAACCTGCGGCCGATGATGCGCGCGCGTCGGAACACCCGGCGCACTTCTTCAGGCGTGGCATCGGTCGCCACGTCAAAATCCTTGGGGGTGCGCTCCAGCAACAGGTCGCGCACCGCGCCGCCGACCACATAGGCCTGGAATCCGGCCGCCTGCAAGCCGTCGGTGACCTTCTTCGCACCATAACTGATCTGCTCGCGAGCCACGCCGTGCAGCTCGAACGGAATCACCTGGGCATTACCGACAGATTTGGTTTTTGCGGACTTGCGAAATACGCGTTTGAGGAATTTTTTTATCATGCAGTCTTTAAGAATGAATAAAGCGCGGCCCGGCCACGCAAATGCGCGCGGATTATACACTGCCGTGCAATAGTCACGACGCCACAACCCGGATGACAGCGCCGACTAGAGCCCCCAAAAGACAAAACGCGCCTTGCGGCGCGTCTTGAACTGCAGTGGCAGATGCTTAACCCTTGAGGCAGGAGCTCATGAACTTCTTGCGCTCGTCACCGGTCAGCGCCTTGGCTTTCGCATCGGCATTGCAGGACTTCATCTTGTCCTGCTGCTTGGCCGGCCCTGCGGCTGGCGCTGCTGCGCTGGCGGTTGCCTTGGCTTCCGCCTTCGCGGCTGGGGCCGCCTCGCCCTTCAGCACATAATCTTTCTTCAGGCACTTGCCCATGAACGCCTTGCGTTCCTCGCCTTTCATGCCCTTGGCTTCCTTGTTGCAGCCCTTCATTTTCTCCTGCTGTGCACCCGCGAATGCCGGCGCGGAAACGGTAAATGCAACACCCAAACAAGCCAGCGCGATCAATTTTTTCATGAAGTTCTCCTCAAAAATAAGCGAAATCAATAACGTTTCATTCCATCCGAAACGAGGCTCCAGAGCATTCCCTGCCAGCCAGAGTCCAGCAGGGTTAACGCGCCAACCGCCCATTTGGCATACAAGCCGTGCAAATTTTTTCATGGCGATCGCTCATGCGGCAACCGTGACCACGCAGCCCATCGCTGCGCCCATCTCCACGATGGATAGCCCATGGATTTGCTGCTAGTATGTGGCATGCAGTTTTGAACGTGGAGGCGCATCATGAACCACAAACAGAAACTTGCTCTATCGGTGGGCGCGTTCAATCTGGCTGTCATTCTGCTGTTCCCGCCATTCGATTCTTACTCGTTCACCGATCCCAAGGCGCTGATATTCGCGGGCTTTCATTTCGCGTTTTCGCGCGCCGGCAACGAAACCCTCAATGCCGATGTGATGTTCCTAGAGGTCGTCGTGCTGCTGGTGAACGTCGCGGTCGCCTGGCTGCTGCTGCATGACGTGAAACGCCCGGCGGCCTCGAAGCGGCGTTTCAATTACCAGAATGCCATCCTGCTGATGGTCGCGGTCAACCTGACGGTGATCCTGCTGTTTCCGCCGTTCGAGTATTTCTACGCGGTCACCAAGGCCATGCTGCCGACCTTCCAGGGATTCTATTTCATCTTTACAGCCGGGCCGATGCTGGCTATCGTCACGCCTATGCTGTATCTCGAAGTGGTATTCGTCTTGTTCAACGGCGCAGTGCTGTGGTTCTTGTTAAAAGAAGACAAGACCGAGGAATTGTCCGATCAGGACGCGATCAGACTGATGCATGAACTGAGCAAACAGGCGCACAAATAACCGTACTACCCGCGCAAACCGGCGATCCACCGGGTATACAGCGCTGTCGCAACCTCATGCAGGCGCGGCAATTTGATCTCCATCTGCCGTTGCATCTCGCCGGCCGGTTGCACCGCCGGGCTGTCCCGGCTGGCCAGCACTTCATCTGCCCCGACCGCACACCAGCTCTCTATCATCTCCGCAGTCATTTCGATGTGGCATTGCAGCGCCAGATGCTTGCCGAGAGCATAGGCCTGGTTAACGCAGTACGCGCTGGACAACAGGTGAGTCGCGCCCTGCGGCAGCGTGAAGGTCTCGCCATGCCAGTGGAATGCCTGGAATTTCTCAATGCCGCCGAACCAGCCGCGTGCCGTGTCGTTATCCGCCACCGTCACCTCGCCCCAGCCGATCTCCTTGACCGGGTTGCGCGACACCACGCCGCCCAGCGCCCTGGATATCAGCTGTCCGCCCAGACAATGACCCAGCAACGGCACATCCTGCGCCACCGCATCGCGGATCAACGCCAGCACCGGCACTATCCACGGCAGGTCGTCGTTGACGCTCATCGGCCCGCCCATGAACACCAGGCCGGCATAGCCCGCCGCACGGTGCGGCACCGCATCGCCGGCATCGATGCATATCAGCTGCCAGGGAATTTGACGCCCATCGAGGAACTCGGCCAGATAGCCGGGGCCTTCGGTGGCGGCGTGGCGAAAGATCGCGATCGGTTTCACAGTATGTAGGGGCGTATGGCAATACGCCTTTCATCTTGTTTACGAAGGGCGTATGCCATACGCCCCTACGAAACCGTCTTATCCCGCTCAATCAAAGCATAAGCAGAATGATTATGGATTGATTCAAAGTTCTCGGACTCGACCACATAGGCATCCACACGTTCGTCGGCATTCAGCACCGCAGCCACATCGCGCACCATATCCTCGACGAACTTGGGATTGTCGTAGGCGCGTTCGGTGACGTATTTTTCATCTGGACGCTTGAGCAGGCCGTACAGTTCGCATGAGGCCTGCTCTTCGGCGATCTTCACGACGTCCTCGATCCACACGAAAGCATTGGTGCGCAGCGTCAGCGTCACATGCGAGCGCTGGTTGTGCGCGCCGCGCTCGGATATTTTCTTCGAGCAGGGGCACAGGCTGGTCACCGGCACCAGCACCTTCATCGTGAAACGCGCCGCGCCGTCGATGATCTCCCCGATAAAGGTGACATCGTAATCGAGCAGGCTCTGCACGCCGGAGACCGGCGCGGTCTTGTTGACGAAATACGGGAAGTTCATCTCGATGTAACCGGACTCGGCCTCCAGCCTGGTCACCATCTCGCGCAGGATCGCGCCGAACGACTCGACCGAGATTTCCCGCTCATGCTGGTTGAGTATCTCGACAAAGCGCGACATGTGCGTGCCCTTGAAGTTGTGCGGCAGGTGCACGTACATGTTGAACGTGGCGATGGTGTGCTGCACGCCCACGCTCTTGTCCTTGACCTTGACCGGATGGCGTATGCCCGATTGATCGCGATGTGGCGCAAGTCGGTCGTACTTTGCACATCGGCGATGGAATGGGGGGCGGAAGAATTCATGGCGAACGTCCTATTGGAATGACTGATGCACGGGATTATAACCAATCCCGACAAATTTACTTGGGCAAATGATTCCGGATGCTGTTTACCAAACCGGCGCTGTCGAGGCCGCAATCCGCCAGCATCCGACCATGCTCGCCCTGCTCGATGAAACGGTCCGGCAAACCCAGTTGCAGCATCGCGACAGCAACACCGTGCTGATGCAGACATTCGGCGACGGCGCTGCCCGCACCGCCCTGCACCGCATTTTCCTCGACCGTGACCAGCAGTTGATGCTCGCGCGCCAGCTGCAACACCAGCTCGACATCCAGCGGTTTGACGTAGCGCATGTTCGCGACCGTCGCATCCAGTTGCTCGGCTGCGGCCAGTGCCGGTGCCAGCATGGAACCGAACGCCAGGATCGCCACGCGCTTGCCGCTGCGCCGCAACTCTCCTTTGCCCAGCGGCAGCGCGCGCATCTCGCCGACGGTCGCGACCCCCGGCCCGGTGCCGCGCGGGTAACGCACCGCACTGGGACCATCCAGCTGGAATGCGGTGTACAGCATCTGACGGCATTCGTTTTCGTCGGCAGGCGCCATCACCGTCATGTTCGGCACACAGCGCAGATAGCTCAGGTCGAAGCTGCCCGCATGGGTCGCGCCGTCCGCGCCGACCAGGCCGCCGCGATCGATCGCCAGCACCACCGGCAGGTTCTGGATCGCGATGTCGTGGATCAGCTGGTCGTAGGCCCGCTGCAGGAAGGTCGAGTAGATCGCCACCACCGGCTTGTAACCGTCGCAGGCCAGCCCGGCTGCAAAGGTCAGCGCATGCTGCTCGGCGATGCCGACATCGAAATAGCGCTGCGGGAAACGCTCGGCGAACTGCGCCAGGCCTGAACCTTCGCACATCGCCGGCGTGACGCCGACCAGACGCCGGTCCTGCTCGGCCATATCGCACAGCCACTGGCCGAACACCTGTGTGTAGGTTGGTTTGGCGACGGCTGCCTTGCCGTTTTCAGCCGGCTTGGTGACGATGCCCTGGGTGCGGTCGAATTTGCTGACGCCGTGATACAGCAGGCAATCCTGCTCGGCCAGCGCGTAGCCCTTGCCCTTTTGCGTGACGATGTGCAGGAACTGAGGGC
>JACPVZ010000050.1 GCA_016197305.1 Nitrosomonadales bacterium
CAGCCGAATCTCGGTGGACGCGCTCGGGGACGTGGCTTCCCCCTGCGCCCAGGCGCTGCGGGTCCGGAGCGTGATGTTGTAGATCCCGCCCGTGTTGCGCTCGATGGGCACGCTGGATATGGCACTGGGATTGGTGCTGGGATATTACTTTGGCTCTAGCGCCGGAAGCGCACGGAAGGATGTGGTAATTGGACACTTGTCCACAGCGCAATGAACCCCAAATAAACAAATTCTAAGTTGGTAAAGATTGATGCACACTGTACCTGTCACTATTTGAATTTTTGCAATCCGTCAGGATAATAGCAGTACTTTTTCACTTAGGATATTTCCCACTGCGAAACAATCGCAGCACTTGCTGCCAGCATTGATGCAGCGATTAAAAATGGCGTGCCAGGCTGAGCAAAAAAAAGTGCACCCGTTGAGGCTGCAGCAATAGCCTGCCCTAAATTTGCAGCAGATGCCTGTTGACCAAACGCCTTACCCTGTCCTTGCCCCGCTGCCGCAGAGATCACACTGGACAGAATCGGGACGAGAATCCCGGTTCCGGCGGCGATCATGCCAAACAGTACGTCTATGGCTGGTATGGATCTCGCATAGGGAAGCGCCCCCAGCCCGAGCGTACCAAGAACAAAAGCGATTACAAGCAGGGTCTGAATTGAGAATTTGTGCATCAGCATCGGGAAAATCCCTATCTGGACGGTAATCATGACAAGGCTACAAACCACAAAAAACTGGCTGATTGTGCTCGGATCAAATAATAAAGATTGTTTACCCAGAAGGGTTATGCCCACCTCGGCGGTACTTACGCCAAACACCGTTATGACGGTAAGCAACAGCGCCAATCGAATCTGTTTCTTATCTGTGGGGCTTACTTGATCATCTGCGGCTATGCGAGGCAGGTTATGCGACACGGACAGCAGTACCGTCCCCAATGCACACAAGATACTTACTAGGGCGATTACAAAAAATGGCGAGTCCAGCATTAGCACACCAACCACCCGCATGCCGTCTGAAGGCGACAGGACCATGGATGAAAGCCACCCGCCAACCATAGGACCTAGCATGAAACCAAGCGATGTGAAAGAAGCGACAATTGCAAATTTTCTTGGACGTTCAGATGCTGTGCATGCTTCGGCGATATATGCCAGTACGGCGGGAAGTACCGCAGCTGCAAATATGCCTCCCAGCATCCGTGATGCGTATAGCATCGTTAGGTTCGAAACATTATCGAGCAAAACCAAACTGGCACCGCTGCCGATCAGCCCAAGCGAAATCACAGCACGCCGGTTAAGCCGGTCTGACAACACGCCCCACAGGGGCGAAAGAAGAAACAAAGCCAAGGTGTATGAGGCTGTCAACAAACCGGTGTGCCATGGGACAGCACCTAGCTGCCCCGGTTGCAATACCCTTTCCAGAATGAATGGCAGAAACGGCAAGGTAACGCCATATGCCATGGAAACCGCCGTGGCGGCGGAAAGCAGAACCACAAAGCGGCTTGGCGTCAGCGCCGTGGCTGGAATTGTGCGTCCCATGTCCATCCCGGTCGCCTTTTACCTGTCACGCCAATGAGCATATCCGTCATCACGCACCTCCAGATTCCCTACCTCGCATTCCTCTTCATAGTGCACGAATGCCCGGCGCAAGCACTCCGGCCAGTCTTCGCCCAACTGTACGCCGATCTCGGCCAACCGTTCCTCAATCTGTTCAGCGGTCGCTTGGAGCAGATCATACGTCACCAGTATGCTATTTCCTTCGATGCCCACCGCCTGAATGCCCATCATGGACTGCAATGACTCGTTCAACAACTTTGCATGATCTGGCGACAAAGGTTGGGCCAGCCGCAATTTTCTCTGCTTGATCACTGACATCCCTTCCTGCTTCGGGGCCTTCTGCCCCGGAATGCCAATATACAAGTGCGGATTCGCAAGGAATCTCTCTCGGCATTGGCTGGAACAGAAAAAATACGACTGACCGAGATATTCAATCTGGTGTTTGCCCGATTCGACCTGCATTCCACAAACTGTATCCTTGGTTAACATTTCTGATGGCTCCATTGATTGATGCTAAAACGCGACAATTTCATCCTCTCATGCGCGGAAAAAATGCAGGGGTCTGTTCGGTATAGCGTCGATATTCGCCGCCGAATTGCGCCAGCGCATCACACTCTTCCTGACGCGCCAATCGCACGTACATCCATACCAACACAGGGAACATTAGCAGTGTTAGCAGTGTCGGCCACTGCAACAGGAAGCCGAACATAATGAGCACGAAAGCATCATATTGGGGATGACGTACCTTGGCATAAGGACCGGTTATCGCTAACTGGTGCGTGCGTTGCGCTCGATAAAGTACACCCCATGCGGATGACAGCAGGATGAAGCCCCCACCGATGAATGCGATGCTCAACATGTGTGGCAGGTCGAAATGCGGATTACCCTTCATACCGAGCAGGGTGTGCCACAGGTGCCCTGCATCATGGGAAAAGACATCGGTGCCGGGATAACGGCTCTGCAGCCAGCCCGACAGCAGGTATATGGTTAGCGGGAAACCGTACATCTCGACGAAGAGCGCCACAATAAAGCCAGAGAATGCGCCGAACGAACGCCAGTCGCGCTTGCTTTGCGGCTTGGCGAAGCTGAAGGCAAATATGATGAACACCAGCGAGTTGATGATAACCAGTGACCAGAGGCCGTAGGCCGAAGATTGATCGCTCATTTCGAGTCTCCTGTGTGGTTGTGCTGGTGCTGGTCGTCACCGCTCTGTCCATGCCCATGATGCATGAAGAAGTGCATCAACGGACACGCCAGCAAAATCAGATACGGCAGCATCCCCAGAACATGCGCCCGGTGCTCTGTAAACAACAGCAGTAAGGCAAAAGCGAGAAAGCCGATAAGCACCATCCGCCCTTTCGACAATTGCCGTTTCTCCATTTCGTCAGCCATAACTTCCTCCCATTAACCAGTATTGACCACATAGACATACCGGCAGTCATTCCATTGAGCGGTGACCACCGGCCGGACGTGATAGGCTTATTTCGCCTGCATGGCGTCGCGCATTTCCTCGCGCTGTATCATCTGCTCCATCATGGATTCCATCATCTCCATGCGCATTTCCATCATGTTGTGGGTCTTCATCATGTCCCCCGTCATCATGCCGCCGCCCTGCTTACCGCCGCCTCCCATGCCCATCATCATGCCACCCTGCTTGCCGCCGCTACTTTCCATACCCATCATGGAGCCACCCAGGGCGCGCATATGCTTCATACCCTCCTGCATGGTCTGCATGTGTTCCTGCATCAGTTTTTGACGTTCCTTAGGATTCTTGGTCTGGCGGATTTTTCCCATCAGGTCCTGCAGGTTGCGCATCGATTCCTGCGCTTCTCCCATGTGGTGTTCAGGCGCAACCTCGGGGCTGGTAGTCTTCTCCATCGTTTCCGCCTTGGGCATGGGCGCCGCCTGCTGCGCCTTATCGGTGTGATGTTCATCCACTGCATAAAGCGGCGTCGCCATCATGGACAACGAAGTAACGGCAGCCAGAATCGTGATCTTGTTCATGTTCGGTCTCCTCTCAGGTTAAAAATCAATACTCGAAATAACTAAACCAACCGTTCCGTTACCGTACCTCCTTTCTCCGTCCATGGGCGGAGAATCACTCGACCGAAAACACTTCCGGCTCGCGCCCTCTCTTGGGAACTGCATAAATGGTCAACGTCCCCTTTTTCATTTCGCCCATTCCCGGCGAATTCTGCGGCATGCCCGGAGCGCTGATCCCGATGATGGCGGGCTTCTCCTTCAGTAGCTTGCGGATGGCGGCAACCGGAACATGGCCCTCGACCACGTATCCACCGACCAGCGCCGTATGACAACTGGCGACATGAGACACCCCGTAACGCTTCTTGACCGCATCCATGTCGTTTTCATTGATTGCCTTCACCGCGAAGCCGTTTTCTCGCAGATAGTCCACGTATTTCTCACAGCAGCCGCAGGTGGGGCTCTTGTACAAGGTCACCTCGGTCGCGGCATGCGCCAGCGAAGCTCCAAACAACAAAACGGCTGAGCAGATGCGTATCCATTGATACATTTTTTCTCCTTAAAGGTTGGTGCGGCGCAGCCGCAGGGCGTTTAAAATCACGGACACCGAACTGAAGCTCATCGCCGCCGCTGCGATGATAGGCGACAGAAGCAGGCCGAAGAACGGGTAGAGCACGCCTGCAGCCACAGGGACGCCGAGCACGTTGTAGATGAAGGCAAAAAACAGGTTCTGTCGGATGTTCTTCATGGTTGCGCGACTCAGGCGAACGGCGCGCACAATGCCGCGCAAGTCGCCCTTGATCAAGGTGACACCCGCGCTCTCCATCGCCACGTCGGTACCGGTGCCCATGGCGATTCCCACCTGTGCCTGCGCCAGCGCGGGGGCATCGTTGACGCCGTCGCCCGCCATCGCGACGAAGCGGCCCTGAGCTTGCAGTTGCTTGACGATGGCGGCCTTCTGCTCTGGCAGCACTTCTGCCTCGACTTGGTCTATGCCCAGCTTCTTCGCCACTGCCTCCGCCGTGGTGCGGTTGTCGCCGGTCAGCATGATGATACGGATACCTTCCTCATGCAGCGCGCGGATCGCATCTGGCGTGGAAGCCTTCACTGGATCGGCCACGCCGATAAGTCCTGCGGCCTTGCCGTCCACAGCAAGCAGCATTACCGTCTGCCCGTCTCCGCGCAATGTATCGGCACGTGCAGGCAGCTCGCCCGCATCGAGTTGCAATTCCTCGAACAACTTGAGGTTGCCAAGCGCGACCGCACGGCCCTCGACGGATCCCGTCACGCCCTTGCCGGTGTGAGACTTGAAGTCGCCCACTGTGAGTAGCAATAAACCTTTCTCCTGCGCGCCGCCGACGATGGCCGCTGCTAAGGGATGTTCGCTCGCACGTTCGAGACTTGCACCGAGACGCAGCACTTCGTTTTCATCGAAACCATTGAGGGCAACAACCGACACCAGCTTGGGCTTGCCCTCGGTCAGGGTGCCGGTCTTGTCCACCACCAGCGTGTCCACTTTCTCCATGGTCTCCAGCGCCTCATGCACGATCTGCGCAAGCAGCGTGTCTGCGCCGACGCGCTCGGCACGCATCAGTAGGCTCCCTGTACCGTTCACCGTCGCACCGATCAGCCGCGCGCCCGCAGTCTTTTCAACGGGAATGGATTCGCCGGTGACCATGGATTCGTCCAGCGCGCTTGCACCTTCGAGTACCACTCCGTCCACCGGCACCTTCTCGCCAGGACGGACACGCAACACGTCATTCGGCTGCACCCGTGCCAGCGGAATGTCTTCCTCGTTGCCGTCAGGACGCACAATGCGCGCAGTCTTGGGCGCTAAGCCAAGCAACAGCTTGATTGCCGCGCTGGTCTGGCTGCGCGCGCGCAGCTCCATCACCTGCCCAAGCAGTACTAGCGCCATAATGACCGCACCCGCCTCGAAGTACACCGGTACGGTACCCATCATGCTGCGCATCGTCTCGGGGAAGATGCCTCGCAACAGCATGGCGACGACACTATATGTCCACGCCACGCCGACGCCGAGCGCGATCAGCGTGAACATGTTCAGGCTACGGTTGACCACGGACTCATAACCGCGCCGGAAGATCGGCCAGCCGCCCCACAGCACAGCGGGAGTCGCCAGCACAAATTCGATCCATTGCAGCATCGCCATCGAGACGGACTCCGATATAGTCTGCGGAAAGAGGTCGGAAACCGTCGCCAACAGAAACACGGGCAGTGCCAGGATCGCACTCGTCCAGAAGCGCCGCGTCATGTCTCGCAACTCGGCATTATCTTCCGCCGACGCACTGCGTGGTTCCAACGTCATGCCGCAGATTGGACAATTTCCCGGCTCGCTGCGCACAATTTCGGGATGCATCGGGCAGGTATACTCCACCGCTGCCGAAACAATGGGAGATTCCGACTCCAATGTCATGCCACATTTTGGGCAGTTCCCCGGCATGGGTTGACGAATTTCCGGATGCATGGGGCAGGTATACATCACGCCCGGCTGTGCCTGATCTGCTGGACGCGTCCCAAGATAGGTGCCGGGGGATACTTGAAACTTGGCCTCACACTTCGCGCTGCAGAAACGGTATTCGATACCGCGGTACTCGAAGCGGTGCGGCGAATCAGATTTCACGGTCATGCCGCATACCGGGTCAGTGCTTGTGCTCATGTGCTGCTCCTTTCAAAGGCTTCGTTTCATTGGAAAAATCGGAACTGTTCGGCTCCATGCATTTAGCCAAGACCATTTCGCGTAATGCAGCCTCTTCTTCCAGAAAGGCCTGTACAGCAGCCGGGTCGAACTGGGTGCCGCTCATATTGACGATTTCTTCCTTCGCCTCGTCGAATGTCATCGCCTTGCGATAAGAACGGTCGGAGGTCATTGCATCTAGGGTATCGATCACCGCAAAGAGTCTCGCCCCCTGGCAAATTTTCTCGCCATGAAGCCCTCGTGGATAACCGCGACCATCGAAGCGTTCTTCGTGGCTGAGTACGATCTCGCTGGCCTCCTCCATACCGGGGATTTGAGACACGATACGGTAGCCTTTCTCCGGATGAGTCCGCATCTCCCGCCACTCGTCTTCATTGAGTACTCCCGGTTTCAAAAGGATGGAGTCGGGTATCCCGATCTTCCCGATGTCGTGCAGCAGTGCCCCCCAATAAATCTGGCGCAACTGCTCTGTATCTCTTGTAAACCGGCGTGCCAGTACCAGAGTGTGGCAGGCAACCCGTTTCGAATGCAGGCCGGTTTCACGTTCGCGGATGTCCAGCGCTTCGGCCAATGCTTCCACAAATGAAGCACCTGCCCGTTCCATTTCCGTGGTGGACCTACTGAAGTAATTTATCGAGCCATCCAGCATTCGCCGAACACACCATCTGGCGTAATAGCCCCCAAACATGCGGCTGAGCCAGCGTGCGGGGGCGAAATCCGGAAGTGCGTAATCGATGAATACTCGCAACAGCGAACTGTTTCCCTGCGGCGTGATATCGAACCCCATACGGTAATGGCCGATCACCAGCAACCGGGGCGAACCCGTCGTTTCCCACGATTTACATTGCGGCGGGTTGCGCTCGGTCACTACCTCATCGAGCGCAAGGGGGATGCCGAAAACCTTCCCGTCCAGCCGAATGTGCGAACCGATGCTTTTTCCCCTGTTTTCGTCCAGCGCGATTTCCATCCGGCTCCAACCCATCCTCCATGAAGACTCGCCCATGTGTATAGACAGACTCGCGTGGTCGTCGACTAATTTAAACAACTGCTCTGCCGCAATCGGAACAATGGCGCTGCTTTCATAATGAAAAGGCAACCTGTGGCTCAGGCCAATATGGCTTGCATGGGGATTATGAAATTCTCGCGTCATTCGGCCATTTCCCAATATAGATTGCGGCGAGTTATTCAAAACCCACCGGGAACGCCGTACCGGCCTGATCCGTGCAAAAACCAGCGGGCTTTTTGCCGAATTTCCATATCAAACTGCACGATAGTTCATGCCCATCATCTGACTTGGTGATCGTCTCAGCACAATATGTCACATGACTGTTATCGAGGCCGGAGAAAATTCGGTCCCATTGTTTCGGACTGGAGAGGTAGTAACGTTTACGCAGTTCTCCCAAATGGGTATGGCGCTCGACAGCAAATCCATGGGCCTCGTAACGCCGGTTCGACATCTCCAGCACGAGGTGATTGTCTTTCCCTCGTTCGTGGTCATGAATCAACTCTCCGGCAGTGAATGGCTGCCCGTCATTCTTGACCATTTGATGAACATGGGCGGAATTGGCGCAGCCGGTTAACCACAAAACGGCTAGTACGCTAAAAAATGTTCTCATCGTATTTCCTCCACGAGCGGTGACGTAAAAGGGACAAACTCATTAAAACTCTTCTCATTCGCGAGCTATTTCACTGGCGGACGATTACAACATGAAGCATTTTTGCTGGGTGCATTCAGATTGCTGATTTCACTTTCCTCGGCGTAATGCAACCAGGCACGGCTCAACCTTGCCCTCGGCCCCATTCCAAGCCTCACATTTGCTGTTTGCAACAGTTTTTCGATTCCCTCCAGATCAGTCCCGGCGAGGTCATAACTCACCTCTAATCCGATAACCTTTGCCGAAACATCCGCTGACTCCAATATGGCGATCAAGGATTCCGCTTCCTCCAGAGTCACCGCCTGCTCAAAGACGAGACGCCTAGTTTTCAGTGTCGCCGCTTGTTTGCCTGCTTCTTTTGAATCATTCATGGCAACCTCTGGAGCACCTGCCTGTCAGGTTGTAGCAGACTGCAAACAAGGCTCCGCTCAGAAAACCGGTCAGGGTAACGCCGAAAAGGCCATAGACCACTCCGCCCAATGCCAACGGCTTGTCGCTAATGATTATGGAGAGATTCAAACCGTGAACCCACGCGTTCACGAAGCCGATGGTCGCCTCAGGAAATAAGTACACTGCTGCCGCACATACCAAATTGATAGCTGCTGCAGACAATGCCAAAGTAATACCGATGCGCAAGGGATTCAGTTTCATCTTCTTGCTCCTCATTCACAAACAAGTGTGGACATCATGTAATACGTTCAGCGTTTGCGTTCAATACGGATAATTACCCATTCTTTCGAGTTGATTTGTTCCAGTTCAAAACGCACGTTCTCGCCCACCATTACGTCCTTGGGCAACGGATCACGCAGCGCAAACCACATAGTCATTGCCGGCCATCCCAACGAGGGTATTGCCTCATGTGCGAGCCGTACCTTGCCTGCTTCCGTGTTTACTGCCTTAAGCACCCCGTAACCTTCCTGTTTCGCCTGAATTTGGGCATGCTGGGCATCCTCATGGCTGTGGGACGGCGTTACGGCATACACCGCCCCTGTCATCGCGACCGTTGCTGCCATTGCAGCCACCAATACTTGGGACAAATTTGCTGGTTTCATCTCATTTCCTTTCATGCATTGATATCGCCTCGCCCACCCGGTGTATTTCGTCTGGCAGGCGAGCCTCTGCTTCAGTGCTTCTCTTTCATATGATCATGCCGGTTTTTCGGCATTTCCTTGTCCGTATGCGGTGCCGGTTCGGGCTGCGGCATATTCGTCTTTTCTTCCATATGGTTATGCCTCTTTACCGGCTTCTTGACCGGGATGTTCGCCTCGCTCTGCCCGGTGGCTGCGGCTTCATGTTTCTCTGTCTCGGCGGCGATTGCAGTTGCGGTAGCGCCGATGAACATCGCAAGGACGGCGGTCAATAATTTCGATTTCGATTTCAATTTCATTTCATTCTCCTAAAAGTTTGGTTGATCGAATCTGCTGCAACACCCTGAAAATACTCTGATTGGACACCTCCTCTCGAAACAGGTTGATGACAACGATAAAATTCAATGCGCGTGATCGTGTGCATGTCCAACCTCATCGTGCGGCATCATGTCTTGCACGGCATGAACATCCGGCAAAGACATGACCCCCAACCCATGGCGATACACCAGTTCGGCACCGTGCCAGGCCGTGCTTGCCACTAGCATCCATACAGTAACCAGCAATCCCAGGAAACCTAGTGAGGATGTTTTGCGTGAGCCACCGCGCCATACATCCCAGGCGGCGAGCACAACCAGAACCACCAGTGTCCCAAGCGCCCAATTGCGATGCAAGGTCATGGCGGCATGACTTACTTCATCATGCTCAACGCTGTTGAAGGCGAACCAGCCGAACGCGGCAGCAATCAATGCAAACAATGCCGCACTCCATAACATCCAGCGTCCCGTTACCACGCATTGCACCGCATGTGGCCGGGTTCCGGAGAATGCGCCGGCAGCGGTGAATGCCACCGCAGCCGTGGTGAGTACGACAGGAAAATGCACGAATACCGGATGCCAGTTTGGAATAATCTCAATCATGTTTTTCGACTCCCATTGAAAGTTTGATTTCGCGCACCTTGATCAAGGCATACAGAACCGTGATCACCACCAACTGTTGCAGTTATTGCGTTAACGACTCTGAGTTCCGTAATGGACTCACGCAACACATGCAGTGCAGAGCGTAAAAATAATGCGGCAAGTGCCAACCCGATGATGATGTCTGGCCAGCCGGAATGGGTGAACCACACACCGAGCGCGGCAAACAGCACCGAGATATTGGCAATGATGTCGTTACGGGAGCACAGCCAGACAGAACTCATATTGATATCGTCCTCCCGATGCCGCCAGAGCAAGATGAAGCACGCGCCGTTTGCTGCAAGCGCCAGCAAGCCGATTGCCCCGATGGCCTCGTATACGGGAAGCTGAGGAACTGCGATCCGGTAGATCGCCTGACTAAGCACAAACAGACCGAATGCCGCCATGATGCCACCCTTGAACAGCGCCGCCCTGGCTTTCATCGCCGCGCCGCGCGCCACGACGTACAGGCTGAATCCGTACACCAAGGCGTCACCCAGCATATCCAGCGAATCGGCAACCAGCGAAACCGAATTCCCTAGCAATCCTGCCGTGAGTTCGACGACAAACATGACGGCATTGATAGCCATCACTATTTTTAGCGTCGAACTTTGGCGGCGGCGGAGCGCGTCAAGTTCACAAGATTTGTTATTGCAACAGTTAGCCATTACCTAGCTCCAATTAAAATTAGTCATCTGATTTCTCGGCCTTTGACTAGTGCATAGATCACGGGGATCACCACCAGCGTCAGCACCGTCGAGGAGACCATGCCACCAACCATGGGAGCGGCTATGCGGCTCATCACTTCCGAGCCAGTGCCGCTGCTCCACATGATCGGCAGCAGGCCTGCCATGATTGCCGTGACAGTCATCATCTTCGGGCGCACGCGTTCCACCGCGCCTTCCATGATGGCGGAATGCAGATCATGTGGTGCCGGAGACCGCCCTTCTGCTGCGCAACGTGTCTGGGCCTCCTGCCATGCGTTTTCCAGATAGATCAGCATCACCACTCCAGTCTCCGCAGCCACGCCCGCTAGCGCGATAAAGCCCACCGCCACCGCCACGCTGAGGTTGTAGCCGAGCAGCCACAGCAGCCACACGCCGCCGACCAGCGCGAAGGGCACGGACAGCATCACAATCACCGATTCGGTGACGCGTTTGAAATTGAGATACAGCAGCAGGAAGATGAGAAGCAGCGTGATGGGGATTACGACCTTCATCTTCGCAGCAGCCCGCTCCATGTACTCGAACTGCCCGCTCCAGGTCGCGTAGTAGCCCGATGGAAACTTCACCTTCTCTGCCACCGCCTTGCGCGCCTCGGCCACGTAGGAGCCGATGTCCCGGTCGCGGATGTCCACGTAGATATAGGCCGACAACAGCGCGTTCTCGGTGCGGATTGAAGGAGCGCCCTTGCCGATGCTCACCCGCGCGAGCTGGCCGAGCGGGATCATCGCCCCGCCCATGGTCGGCACGAGAACTTCGCCCGCGATCTTCTCCGGCGTGTCGCGCAGCTCACGCGGATAGCGCACGTTTACCCCAAAGCGCTCCAGCCCCTCCACCGTGGTGGTGACGGTCTCGCCACCCAGCGCGGTGGCAATCACCTCTTGTACCTCATTGATACTCAGACCATAGCGTGCGAGCTGTGCTCGATCCGGATCGATATTGAGGTAGAAGCCGCCAGTGATGCGCTCGGCGAAAGCGCTGGTCGTGCCGGGAATGGTCTTCACCACCGCTTCGATCTCCTTCGCAAGTTTCTCCATCTCGCCGAGGTCTTTGCCGAATACCTTGATACCGATGGGCCTGCGGATACCGGTGGAGAGCATGTCGATGCGCGCCTTGATCGGCATGGTCCACGAGTTCGCCACGCCGGGGAATTGCAGTGCCTTGTCCATTTCGGCGATCAGCTTGTCGGTGGTCATGCCGTCGCGCCATTCCTCCTGCGGCTTGAGGTTGATCACGGTCTCGAACATCTCCAGCGGTGCCGGGTCGGTGGCCGTCTGCGCGCGCCCGGCCTTGCCGTACACCGAGGCAACCTCGGGGAAGCTCTTGATGAGCTTGTTCTGCGTCTGCAGCAGTTCGGCGGCCTTGGTCACCGACATGCCCGGCAGCGAGGCTGGCATGTAGAACAGGGTGCCCTCGTTCAACGTGGGCATAAATTCGCTGCCCAGTTTCATCACGGGATAGAGCGTCAGTCCCATCGCCAGCAATGCTACCGCGATGGTGGCCTGTTTGCGGCGCAGCACGGTATCGATAACCGGGCGATAGACGGCAATCAGCCATCGGTTCAGCGGGTTCTCAGACTCCGGCCTGATATGGCCACGGATGAACAGCAGCATCAGCACCGGCACCAGCGTCACCGACAGCAGCGCCGCACCCGCCATCGCGAAGGTCTTGGTGAACGCCAGTGGCGCGAACAGGCGACCCTCCTGCGCCTCCA
This sequence comes from Nitrosomonadales bacterium, assembly GCA_016197305.1. GTDB lineage: Bacteria > Pseudomonadota > Gammaproteobacteria > Burkholderiales > Gallionellaceae > Gallionella. The sequence continues at coordinate 12,379 of JACPVZ010000050.1, forward strand.
GAGTGAACACAGGGAGGAAAGACACGGTGATGATCAGCAGCGAAAAGAACAGTGAGGGGCCGACTTCCTGACAGGCAGTCAGGATTGCCCCGAAGCGATGTTCTCCCTCCTTGATCCGCTCCAGGTGCTTGTGCGCGTTTTCGATCATGACAATCGCCGCATCCACCATCGCGCCGATGGCGATGGCGATGCCGCCCAGGCTCATGATGTTGGAATTGAGGTTGAGCGCGCGCATCGCAAGGAAGGCGATCAGCACCCCTATGGGCAACATCACGATGGCAACCAAAGCGCTCCTCGCATGCATCAGGAACACCATACACACCGCCGCCACGATCAGCCCTTCCTCGAACAACGTGCGCTTCAGCGTCGCGATTGCGCGCTCAATCAGCTCGGAGCGGTCGTACACTGCCTGGATGCTCACACCTTCCGGCAAGCCTGCGGACACCTCGGCGATCTTGTCCTTGATGTTCGCGATTACCTCCAGTGCGTTCTGACCGTAGCGTGCCATCGCGATCCCGGACACCACCTCGCCTTCACCGTTCAGTTCAGTCAGCCCGCGCCGCTCATCCGGTCCAAGTTCGACGCGCGCGATGTCGCGCAGAAGCACTGGCGTGCCGTTTTCTGCCTTGACCACCAGCGTTTCAAGATCGGCCTTGCCGTGCAGGTAACCCTTGCCGCGCACCATGTACTCAGTTTCGGCCATCTCCACCACACGACCTCCGACGTCGCGGTTGCTGTCGCGGATCACCTGCGCGACCTTTGCCAGAGGAATGTCGTAGGCGCGCAGCTTCACCGGATCGACCGTCACCTGGTATTGCTGCACGAAGCCGCCGATGGAGGCGACCTCGGCCACGCCATGCGCCTTGTTCAACTGGTAGCGCAGATACCAGTCCTGCATGGTGCGCAACTCGGCAAGGTTGTGCTTGTCGCTTAGCACCGCATACTGGTACACCCAGCCCACGCCACTCGCATCCGGCCCAAGCTGCGGCGACACACCTCGCGGCAGGCGTCCTGCGGCCTGGTTCAGGTATTCGAGTACACGCGAACGCGCCCAGTAGATATCGGTACCGTCTTCGAAAATCACGTACACAAACGATGCGCCGAAGAACGAGAAGCCGCGCACCACCTTGGATTTCGGCACGGCCAGCATCGCCGTGGTGAGCGGGTATGTCACTTGGTCTTCGACCACCTGCGGTGCCTGCCCCGGATACTCGGTATAAACGATCACCTACACGTCGGACAGGTCGGGCAGTGCATCCAGCGGCGTTTTCACCACGGCATAGATGCCCGCCAGCGTGACAAACAGGGTGGCGAGCAGCACCAGGAACAGGTTGCGCGCCGACCATTCGATAATTTTCCCCAACATGTCAGTGCCCCTCGTGCGTTGCAGCCCTCACGGCCTGCAATCGGGTAATCACCCATTCGCCCTTGCCACGCTCGACGAGTTCGAACATAACCTCGCTGCCCGGCGCGATTCCCTGCGCCAGCGATTCGTTGGCCAGTTCGAAATCCATGGTCATGCCCGGCCAGCCCAGCGAGGAGATGGGACCATGGGTGATGCTCACCGTACCGTCCGGATTGATCGCATCGAGCACGCCCTGCGCCTGATGTCCGGTCGACGGCTTGGGCTGCATGCTCTCCTGACGCGGCTCCACTACCGGAACCAGAGTACTTGCGGTCGATGTACCGCCATGTGCTGCGTGGCCGCCCATGCCGCCCAACGCCGCCCTGAGGTTGCTCTCTGCATCTATCAGGAAGTTCGCGGCAGTAACTACCTGCTCGTCTTCTGCGACGCCTTCCAGCACCTCGACGTAGTTCTCGCCGCGACTGCCCAGCCTCACTGCGCGCGGCTCAAAGCGTCCCGGTGCAGCCTGGACCAGCACCACCTGGCGCAGGCCGCTGTCGATCACGGCTGAGGTAGGCACGCTCAACACCTCCTTACCTTCATCCAATGGCAACTCGACCTTGGCGAACATCGCAGGCCTGAGCAGGCCCTGCGGATTGGGAAGTTCGATGCGTACCCGCACCGCGCGTGTCACGCTTTCCAGCGTCGGGTAGATGAAATCCACCCTACCGTCGAAGCGCTTGCCGGGATAGGCATCCACGCTGACCTGCGCGTGTCCGCCCGCCCTGATCCGGCCGATGTCCTGCTCGGGAATGTCGGCCATAACCCACACTGAGGAAAGGTCGGCGATGCGGTACAGTTCTTCGCCGGGCATGAAGCGCATGCCCTGCAGCGCCTTCTTTTCCAGCACCACGCCGGAAACGGGGGCGTGGAAAGTCGCACGGTTGCCGTTCACACGGCCGTCCACGATATCCCAGTTCCTCAGCCGCGCGGCGCTCGATTCGGCAAGCCGCCGCATGCTGTCCCGCGCATCCTCGTCGGCATCCTTGAGCGAGGCGATGCCTTGCGCGGCAATCTCGCGTTCGCGACGCGCCGAGATCAGTTCGGGGCTGTACACCTCGAACAGCGGCTGGCCTTTTGCGACAGGCTGCCCCGTAGTGTTGACATACAGGCGTTCCACCCAGCCCTCGAATTTTGGCGCGACCGCATAGGTGCGCCGCTCGTCGATCTCGATGCGCCCGACCGCACGCAGCGTCCTGTCGATCACGCGCATCGCCGCGGCCTCGCTCTTCACCCCGAGCTTCTGCACCTTGTCGGTGCTGATGACGATCTGGTTTGCTCCGCCCGTTTCCGCCTCGCCCTCGTACACCGGCACATAATCCATACCCATCGCGTCCTTCTTCGGCACCGGCGAGGTGTCCGGCAACCCCATCGGGTTACGGTAGTACAGCACCTTGCGCTCCGCCTTGGCAGCTTGCGGTGCCGGCGACGATGCCGGAGCACGCGCGCCCAGCCAGTATCCGCCTGCTGCCACGCCCAGCAGCGCCAGCACGGCAACGGTAATCAAGTAAATCTTTTTCATAGCTCTTCTCCCAGCAGACTTTCGATTTCGGCGAGGCGCGACTGCGCCTCCAGTTGCGCCTTGAGGCGCTGCCGTTTCGCATTCAGAATCTGGCGCTGCGCCTCGATCAACATGGCGAATTCCACCTTGCCGGTCTCATAGCCCGAGAGCGCAGACTGGTAATTGAGTTCGCTCTGCGGCAGCAATCGCGTCGCCGCGAGCGATTCGGTGCGCCGCGCGGTCTCCAGCGCGTAGAGGCTCTCAGACAGCGCCGCCTGCATGCGGTCCTGCAGCGACTGCCTACGCGACTCGGATGCGGCCAGCATCGCTTCGGCCTCGCGCTCTTGCGAGCGGCGCGAACCCTGTTGCAATGGAATGTTGAATTCGACCATCACATCCCAGCTCTTCACCGCGTTGCCGCTTTGATTGGGGGCGATACCGAGCGTGAAGTCCGGATAGCGTCTGGTGTAGGCGAGGTCGCGCCCCTTCTCCGCGGACTGCAGCTGCGCCTCAGCGACCAGCAGCTGCGGATTGCGCGCACGCAGCTTCTGTTCCAGCACGGCATAGTCGAGTTGCGCGGGCAGCGGCAGCGGCCGCAGTTGAGCAGGCTCGGCCAGTTCCGCCATCGCGGGACGCGACAACAGGGCATTCAGCCGGCTTTGTTCGTGGTGTCGCTCGCTCTCCAGTTCGATCAGTTCGGTACGCAACGCAGTCTGCTCAACCTGCGCGCGCAGGACATCCTGCTGCGCGCCCAGCCCATTGGCGTAGCGTGTCTGGGCGACTTGTTCGAGGTTGCTCATCAATGAAAGCGCTTGCTGCGCCAATCGCTCGCTGCCGGACAGGTAGTAGTAGATCGCGTAGGCCGTCTTGATGCGGCCGGACAACTCCGCCCAGGTCGATGCCGCCTGGCCGTCGGCCTGATCAGCCTGAGCCTCGGCCACCTCGCGCTGCAGGTCTCGCTTGCCGAACCAAGGCACGCTCTGCATCAGCAGGTAGCGCGTGCTGCCCACCTGCGAAGGCCACAAGCTGGACGGTTTGTTGGTGCCTTGGTTGGTGACGTCCATCAGCTCGGCGCGCAGCACGGGGTCCGGCAAGGCCCCTGCGGGCTGCACGCGCTCTCGTGCGGCGTCCGCCTCGTGGCGCATCGCCGACAGTTCCGGGTTGCGCTCGCGCGCATAGTCCAGCAGGCCGGAAAGGCTGGCCCCCAGTTGTTCCGCACCGAGCACAGGCTGCCCCGCCAGCGCGAGGCATAGTAGAACAGCGCGCAGCATCCGGTGTATTGTTGTTGGTATCTTCATGACCCGATCCTCGATTGCATTGCTATCGGGCAGCCAAAGGGCTGCCGCAAAGAGGCGAGACGAGACCGACTTAAATCAGGTTACAAAAAGTAAAGACGGACTTGTCCTGCCGCTTCAAACGCGAGGACTGGGGGGAGGGGTGAGTGGGGCAGAACTAACGGATTTATACGTTACTAAATATGGAGTAGCGCTCAGTGCATCAGCTTGCACCGCAAGAATTCCAATAATCGTCATAGCTAAATAGCTAGAGCAAGCCAAGTGGCAAATACCGCAAGAATTGCAGGACGCGCCGTCTTCTTCACCCGCTGAAGACATCTGCATATCAGAGTGATGATGCTCACCGATATCTTCATGTTCCATCGATTGCATTGCATCTGCCTCTTGGCAAGAGCCATGCGGCATCTGCATAGACACCGCTGTCGCTAGTGCATTGCCAGCAAACAGAGGCAACCATAGCAACATTAAGACAGCAACAATTTTTCTGGAAAATTGACTCATATTTTCATACTGAGCTCATTTAATAAATTTGTCAAACAATTGCATTGAAATGCAAAAAAAACGAAACACCCTCGGGAAAATTTATAGTCTTTTAAGTTTATTTTAATTCAACTCCCAAGTGCGCAATCGAACCGGGGCGTCCTTATTACTTGCCCGAATCAATCGCGGTGCATTGACCGCTTGATAGTGGCCGCCTGACAAATGTTGAAAGACAGGACTCCTCGTAGCGCTCAATATCGCGCAGTCGATATCTGACCACGCCTTTCAATTTGAGATACACAGGCCCGATGCCCTCACATCTCCATCGTTCAAGGGATGCTTGGCTAATTCCCCAGCGGGTGGCCAGTTGCTTTTGGTCGAGATGAATAGTGTCCATTTGGGTTTCCTTTCGCATGAGTTGTCAGGAATCCATGAACGCTCTTTTTCTGGCACAAGCCAAGTCGGATGGACGCGGGTTCAATTCCCATACGGAATTGAACTGGCGTTCGCAAGCACTCTACCGGCGATAAGTTTCCTGATAGAATCGTTGCCAGATAAGGGGTTTCGTAAGTTTTTGCGGCAATCCGAAGCGACTAGAACGCGTTGGGAGAACTGCCACAGACATTAGGCGTCACCCCACCACCAATATATAAAGGTCAACGGTTATCCGTTGGCCTTTTTTATTACGTATTGCCGCGTATCCACGAAACGTTGGACTCTTTGAAATTCAGCTTACGTCAAACCACTAAAAAATGGGGTGCTAAAAGTCAAAGAGCCAAGCGCTTCCACTTGGCTCTTTAGATTTCCCCCCGGCAGGCCGAAGAGACATTGGGCTCTCCACAGCCGCATTCCAACTATGGTCCAGGTGCAGGCAATGAGGGTTTGACCTCTGTAGTCAACTTTGCCACCTGAGCTGTCACTATGGTCTGCACCAAACTTGCTTGCGACTGAATGAGGTTGTTGAAAATCCCCAACACCGATGCCATACCTGCCGGCATTTGATCCTGAACAGCATGCACTGTAACGCGCAAACTGTAAGTATCATCCGTCGTCGTGCTGTTCTGGTAAGTGTTTTTATCGCTGATCGACGCAGAAAAATTCACACCATAATACTCACCACCTGCCGAAGCGGTAAACGCAAAATCATTCGATATCGAGGTTGTTTCAACGCTATGAAGAGTCGCATTGAAATCAATCGTCATGTTATCGATACGAATATACGGGATCGGTATAACCGTCAGCAGCGGTACTTTAATCGTGGTGAAGTCAGACAGCGTAGTGGGATTATTCGACCCACCTGTCAAAACTTGGGAAAAATCGAAATCGACAGTTTGAAGTTCGTTTTTTCCATTAACTGTCTTAAAGGCAAAATTTTGAATGAAACTCGTAGTAGTCTTCGCGGCGAGTGCTTGAGCATTGACGGCGGCGATTAACGGGCCGCCAATGATAGCCGCAAAATTCAATGCAGAAAGTTCTTTACCTTGGCCTAGCATAGGTATGCTCCTTCAATTTATAGAGAACATTGAGAAACGAACATTACAGAGATGTTAAGCGGCCACATCGCGGTTGCAGTGTAGAACCGCAAAACTGAGAATGTCAAGGCCTATCTCGCCCGCCTCATCGCTCTGCCCGGTACTCGCAAGCTTGAAGTTCGATGATTGCATTGGCAATATTTTCAAACACCCCCGACCATTGCTCCAGTTTCGATTGGCGAAATAACCGCATTGTGGAATACCAGAGGGTATCTTGCCGCGCAGTGAGCCAGCGCCAGTCTGGTATGGCGGGGATAGCGACCCACACTGGGCGGCCTAAGGCTCCAGCCAAATGCGCAACCGCCGTGTCACAGGAGATGATCAAGTCCAGGCTTATCATTGCCGCAGCCTTCTCGGCAAAAGGCAAATCCAACTCTATTAGCCCCCAATTTTCGGCAACCTTTGCAATTTGTTCTTGACCGAATCCTGTCTGCAGACTAAAAAGTCGAATGTCCGGGATATGCAACAACGATTCAAAACAGGCCAGAGGTATGGATCGCCAGCGGTCTCCACTGTGGCCAGCATTACCCTGCCAAACAATGCCCACTTTCAACCCCTGATAACCTGCCAAGCGAGATTTCCAATATGCAACGCGATCCGGATCAGGAAAGAGGTAGGGTGTTTCGCCGGGAATGTTTGCCAAAGTCACACCGAAAATTTCCGGAAGGCTCAACAGGGGCGCATGCACATCAAACCCGGGGAGCACCTGATCCTCGTCCAGCAACACATCTATGCCCGCACAACCGATGAGGAGCGGCTTTAAAGCCTTTTGGCAAAGCAACATCACCACCCCACCGCGCTGCTTTACTTTGCTTGCGAAACGCACAAATTGTATCGTATCCCCCATGCCCTGCTCGGCATGCAATAGTAGCGTTCGTCCCACGAAAGATTCACCTTGCCACAACGGGCGCGAAAATCGCCGAGGGGATTTTTTGGCCTTAAGGCGCCAGCTGTATTCTCTCCACCCCTCGTCCAATCGCCCCCGCACGAGGCAAAGCAGCGCCAAGTTGACATGGACATCAGGGGCATCGGGCTCACTCTCCAAAGCGCGGCGATAGCATTGCTCCGCCTCATCCAATCCATCTTCATCTCCTGAAGCGAGAGCCGCGCCTTGAAGGGTGCCGGCCAGATTGTTCCAGGCCATAGAAAAATCTGGCTTCAACACTAGCGCGCGGCGAAGATGATCGATCGCGTCAGGAAAGCAACGCATGCGCAAAAACAAATTTCCCAAGTTGCAGAGTGTTTCAGCTCGGGCAGGCGAGAGCTGCAACGCGCGCTGGAAGCAATCAAGAGCCTCTGAATATTTATCTTGATGAGAAAACGCGATGCCCAATTCATTCAGGCCGGCAATAGAATCCGGTGAAAGCCTCAAGGCTTGATACAAGCATTCTATCGCCTCTGTCAGCTTGCCAAGTGTCCGCAGGATTTTTCCCAAATCCATAAGCGCCTCGACCGACTCCGGGTTCAGTGTGACCGCCTGGCGAAAATAGCACTCAGCTTCAGCGTCCCTATCCAGGTCCACCAGCAAAGCCCCGCTAATGCTGCAAGCCTCCCCGTTGCACGGCTCCATATCCATCACCCGTCTGAAATGCACTAGCGCCGCTTCGAATTGTTTGTGCTTACGCAACAAGTTTCCCAGGCTACGATGTGCGGGCAGGTAATCCGGATTGATCGAGAGTGCGGCTAGAAACTCTTGCTCGGCACGCTCCTCGCAATCCACAGACTGCCAGCACAATCCCAGCCCATACCTGGCTGGAACGTGCTCCTCAGAACGCCGCAGAACCTGCTCATAACCCGCAATAGCCCTGTCCAAATCCCCACGCTCCCGCCAAAGATTGGCCAGATTGTGATGCGCCTCAATGAAATCCGGATCAAGTCGCAACGCTTCTTGATAGCACGCTAGAGATTGCTCGTCTGGCTGCCCCAGTTTGCGCCGGATAATCCCCAAATCGTTAAAGTAACCGGGCATCGCAGGGGCGTAATGAATAGCCTTTTCGACAAAATGCGCCGCAACCTCAAATTGTCGGGTTTGGCTGGCAATCAACCCAAGCAAGTGCAAGGACTCTGCGCAGCATGGATCAGCTTTCAGGATTTCCGCACAAAGCTCTGCAGCCTCCTGGATCCGTCCGGATAAGAAATCGCCCAAAGCTTTATCCAGCAGGGCAGAAGACATTTGTTGATTAACCCGTATATCGAATGGCAATGCTTATGCGACTTGGCTATGCAATTTCTGAATTGCCGAAGCGGCTTTTTCTGCCAAATCAGACGAAAGAAGGCTAGCAGTGCAGTGCTGTTGGCATTTCTGATAGCAAACCAACGCTTGGTCCTTATCGCTTTCAACCCCCAGCCCCTCGGAAAGCTGATAGCCCAAGTTGAAATAAGCGGCTGCGACATTTTGCAGTGCGGCTTTTTGATTCCACTGCCAAGCCTGCCTGTAATCTTTAATCTCATTCAAATAGATATGCCCAACTAAAAGCTGGGCCTGAGGCAAACCCTGATCGGCCGATTTGGTGAGCCAAACAACCGCTTTTTGAATATCCTGTTTAATGGGTTGCCCTCGATAGTAAGCGGTGCCCAGCAAAAATTGCGCATCAACCAATCCTCCTTCCGCGGCTTTTGTAATATGGCGGCGAAATTTTTCGGCATCAGGGGCTGTGCCCACGCCTTGAGAATAAAGCACGCCAAGAAAATAGTCCGCGACCAGATGTCCTTTCGCCGCAGCCCGCTCAATCCAACCAAACCCACGCGACTCATCTTTGTCCCGCCCCCTGCCGTAGAGATAACACTTGCCCAATTCAAACTCGGCCAGTGCAAATCCCTGACTGGCTGCTTTTGTCAGCCAGTCAACGGCCTGGATTTTATCTTGGTCGGTAATCGCATCTGCAAAATAGCGCAAGGCCAGTGAATATTGCCCCTCTGGATTTCCTTTTTCTGCCGCCATCAAAAAAAAGCGGCGCGCCCGATCAAGCTGGATAGCTGTACCAACCCCCTCTTCATAAAGCCTTCCCAAGGCAACAGCCGCCTGATCCTGACCGTCATTCGCCGCAACCTCTAACACCTCCAAGGCCCGCGCCTCGTCCTTGGCGATACCGGTTCCTGAAAGAAGCATGGTGGCAAAGTTCATCCGCGCCTCTGGATGTCCCGCTTCAGAGGCCTTTTCGTACCACGCGACCGCCTGGTTCAAATCGGGGGGCTTGACGGTACCAAAGTGACAACATTGCCCCATCATAAATTGCGCTTCACGCCACCCACCCTCGGCGGATTTTTCGAGCCAATCAACAGCCTTGGCCTGATCCGCATCGCAATTAAAGCCGGCAAACAACATCATTCCTAGAGCGAATTGATGCCGCCGTAGCTGTCCACAATGATCTTGCGGCCGGTCAAACCCGTGTCGCCCTGCGGCCCGCCGACCACGAAACGTCCGGTCGGGTTGATGAGATATTCGGTTTTCGGCGTGAGC
>JACPVZ010000109.1 GCA_016197305.1 Nitrosomonadales bacterium
AATTTTGTAAATAAGTACATCATCCCATATTAAATACTTACAAATATAACAACTGATAAAAACAAAACTTTTATTTATATTTATTTGTAGGTATATTAAACTAAAACAAAAAAAAAACACTGCGGCAGCGTCTCGTCGTGAAACTCGCGCGCCTTGTCCGGATCGAGGCCCAAGTTGAACTGATCCTCCCAGCGGAATTCGAAGCGCGCCTTGGATAGCGCGTTGTCGCGGATCTGCGCGCCGGGATGGCCTTTGGCGAGGTCGGCCGCGTGCGCGGCGATCTTGTAGGCGATGATGCCGTCCTTGACGTCCTTCTTGTTCGGCAGCCCCAGGTGTTCCTTGGGCGTCACGTAGCACAGCATCGCGGTGCCGAACCAGCCTATCATCGCCGCGCCGATCGCGCTGGTGATGTGGTCGTAGCCCGGCGCAATGTCCATCGTCAGCGGGCCCAGCGTGTAGAACGGCGCCTCGTGGCACCACTTCAGCTGCAGGTCCATGTTCTCCTTGATCATGTGCATGGGCACATGGCCGGGGCCTTCGATCATCACCTGAACGTCGTGTTTCCACGCGATCTGGGTCAGTTCGCCCAGCGTCTTCAGTTCGCCCAGCTGCGCCTCGTCGTTGGCATCGTAGATCGAGCCGGGACGCAGGCCGTCGCCCAGGCTGAAGCTCACGTCGTAGGCCTTCATGATCTCGCAGATTTCTTCGAAGTGGGTGTACAGGAAGTTTTCCTTGTGGTGCGCCAGGCACCACTTCGCCATGATCGAACCGCCGCGGGAAACGATGCCGGTCATGCGCTTCGCGGTCATCGGCACATAGCGCAACAGCACGCCGGCGTGGATCGTGAAATAGTCCACGCCCTGTTCCGCCTGTTCAATCAACGTATCCCGGAAGATTTCCCAGGTCAGGTCTTCGGCCTTGCCATCCACCTTTTCCAGAGCCTGATAGATCGGCACTGTTCCAATAGGCACGGGCGAATTGCGCATGATCCATTCGCGGGTCTCATGGATGTGTTTGCCGGTGGATAGGTCCATCACCGTGTCGCCGCCCCAGCGTATCGACCAAGTCATTTTTTCGACTTCTTCCTGGATGCTGGAGCCGAGCGCCGAGTTGCCGATGTTGGCGTTGATCTTCACCAGGAAGTTGCGGCCGATGATCATCGGCTCGACTTCGGGGTGGTTGATGTTGGCGGGGATGATTGCGCGGCCTGCGGCGACTTCGTCACGCACGAATTCCGGCGTGATCTTCTTCGGCATGTACGCGCCGAAGTTTTCGCCGGGATGCTGCTTGAGCATCATCTCGGACATGCCTTCGTGGCGTTGATTCTCCCGGATCGCGATGTACTCCATCTCAGGCGTGATGATGCCCTGGCGCGCATAGTGCATCTGGGTCACGTTCTTGCCCGGCTTGGCGCGACGCGGCGCGCGTTTCAGGTTGAAGCGCATCTCCGCCAGTTCCGGGTCGTCCAGGCGTTGCTGACCGTATTGCGAAGTCAACGAAGACAGTTGCTCGGTGTCGTTGCGCTCGGTGATCCAGCCTTCGCGCAGCGCGGGCAGGCCGGAGCGGATGTCGATCTTTACCGCGGGGTCGGTGTACGGGCCCGAGCAGTCATACACGTAGATCGGCGGATTCACTTCTGCGCCCATGCTGGCCGGTGTCTCGGCTTGGGTGATCTCGCGCATCGGCACCAGGATGTCCGGGCGGCTGCCCTGCACGTATACCTTGCGTGAATTGGGCAGCGGCTTGATCGCGGCGGCGTCTACCTGGGCAGCTTCGGCGAGGAATTTGGTGTTGGCGTTCATGTGGTGCTCCTAAAATTCGGGAAGCACCGGCTGGATGCTTCCCTACGACGGCATTATCCGTACAGGTTCAGAGGGTGTGTCTCACTCCGTGGCAACAATGCCGACGAAGACCCCTAGCGAGTTGCGCAAGGTACTGGAAATACGGGGGAAAGGCAAGCCGAAAACGTCATTTGGCCGTCCGCAGCGAGGGGATATTGGTCTACAATGCCGGCCGGTTTGCTAGACTTGCTCGTTACTTATTGCCCACTTGTGATTTCCCACTACCTACTCGTCACTTCTGAATAAATTCAACGATATCCTCGCCACGCTGGAAAATGCCGGGCACGTGCAGTGCATCGCGCTGTTCAACCGCGACGGCAGTCCGGCAGGAAACATCGAAAACAAACCGGGCAGTGCGGGCTCGGTCAGGGTCTATCACCATCTGTATAAAAAATTCGGCAAGCTCGATGCGGCTGCAGCACGCGAAGGGCTGGCGCTGTACGCGGAACACACCCGGGATGCGCAGGAGCATCCCGGCAAGCACCCCAACATCGACCGGCTGTTTGCCGTGATCGCCGACAACACGGCATTGTCGGTCGAGATCCTTGCGCAGTAACCATGCCGAACATGACAGCAGTCCGCAGCGATTCAGTTTGAAAGGGAGTGCAATGGCGGGTAACGGTATTTTTGCGGGCAAAGGTAGTCGGAGCAAATGGCTGTTGGGTGCGTCCGTGTTGTCGGGCGTGCTGTTCTGGAAGCTGTCCCCGTGGTTCAGCGCTGCGGCGCACGCGGTGCCACCTGCAGCACCTGCAGTCGCCAAGCCCGCGCTGACGGTCGCCACGGCCACCCTGCAGTCGGCACAATGGAATCAAAGCCTGACGGCTAACGGTAGCGTGACGGCCTGGCAGGAGGCCAGCATCGGCGCGGAGATCACCGGGGTGCGCATTGCCGAGGTGCATGTGAATGTCGGTGACCGGGTAGGGAAGGGCCAGGTGCTGGCCAGCCTGCAGATCGATACTGCGCAGGCGAACGAGGCCGAGTCGCAAGCCTTGCTGCAGGAGAACGAGGCGTTGCTGGCCGAGGCGAGCGCCAACGCCCAGCGGATGCGCAAGCTGCGCGAAGTCGGTTTCGTCAGCGCCCAGCAGGTGGAGCAGGCGGTCAATAACGAGAAGGCGGCGCGCGCGCGTCTGGATGTGCAACGCGCACGCCACCAGGCCAGCGCGCTGCGCCTGTCGCAGGTGGCGATACGCTCGCCGGACGCCGGGGTGATCTCGGCGCGTTCCGCGACGGTCGGTACGCTTACCCAGCCCGGCATGGAGCTGTTCCGGCTGATCCGTCAGGGCCGGCTGGAATGGCGTGCCGAATTGACTGCCGACGAACTGGTGCAGATCCGGCCGGGCATGGATGTCGAGGTGATCGCCGCGCAGAGCCGGACGGTGCACGGCAAGGTGCGTGCGGTCGCACCGGCGCTCAATCCGCAGACCCGTTACGGCCAGGTGATGGTCGACCTGCCGGCGAATTCGGGGCTGGTGGCCGGCATGTTCGCGCGCGGCACGTTCCACCTGGGGCAGCAGGCCGGCTCGCTGTTGCCGCAGTCCGCGGTGATGTCGCGTGACGGCGGTGCCTATGTGCTGGTGGTGGATCAGCAGTCGCGCGTGCATGAACGCAAGGTCGTCACCGGGCGACGCCAGCGCGACCAGATCGAGATCGTCTCCGGGTTGGCGCAAGACGAGCCTGTGGTTCAGGTTGGCGGCGCCTTTCTGGTGGAAGGCGATGCCGTGCGTGTGACCGGCGCCAAGCAATGAACGTCTCAGCCTGGTCGATCCGCAACCCGATACCGGCGGTGCTCGGGTTCGTGATGCTCACGTTCCTCGGCTTCATGGCGTTCAACGCGATGAAGATCCAGATGTTCCCGGACATCGACCTGCCCATGGTGACGGTCACGGCTTCGATGCCGGGCGCTTCGCCGGATCAGATGGAGACCGAGGTGGCGCGCAAGATCGAGAACGCGCTGGCCAGCGTGCAGGGCTTGAAACATCTGTACAGCCAGGTCAAGGACGGAACCGCGATCGTGTCCGCGGAGTTCCGGCTGGAACGCGATTCGCGGCTGGCGCTGGAGGATGTGCGTTCCATCGTGACGCGCATCCGCGGCGAGCTGCCGCGCGAGATGCTCGATCCGGTGATCACCAAGGTAGAGCTGAGCAGCAAGCCCATTCTGACCTACACGATCGCCGCACTGGACATGAGCGAGGAAGA
>JACPVZ010000082.1 GCA_016197305.1 Nitrosomonadales bacterium
GCCCCGGTCGAGCCGGGGAAGAACGCCATCGGGATGAACACCGCCATCAGCACCAGCGTGATCGCGATGATCGCGCCGACAATCTGGTCCATCGCCTTTCTGGTCGCTTCGCGCGGCGCAAGACCCTCGGTGGTCATGATGCGTTCGACGTTCTCGACCACGACGATGGCATCGTCCACGACGATACCGATCGCCAGCACCATCGCGAACAGCGTCAGCACGTTGATCGAATAGCCGAGCAGATACAGCCCGACCAGCGCCCCGACCAGCGCAACCGGGATCACGATCGTGGGTATCAGTGTCGCGCGCCAGTTTTCCAGGAACAGGTACATCACCAGCACCACCAGCAACAACGCCTCGGCGAGGCTCTTCAGCACTTCCTTGATCGAGATGTCGATGAATTTGGAGGTGTCATAGGGCACCAGCCAGTCCACGCCCTTGGGGAAGAATTTCGCCAGTTCACCCATCCGGGCCTTGACCGCACCGACGGTTTCCAGCGCATTGGCACCGGGTGCCAGACGGATCGCAACCGCGGCGGCAGGCTGGCCATCGATGCGCGCACTGCGCGAATAATCCTGGGCGCCGAGTTCCACACGCGCCACATCCTTGACACGCAACGTCGAGCCGTCCGGATTGGTGCGCACGATGATGTTGCCAAACTCTTCGGGCGTGGACAGTCGGCTGCGGGTGACGATCACCGCGTTGAGTTCCTGGCCTGGCGCGGAAGGCAGCTGCCCCAGTTCACCGGTGGCCAACTGGGAATTCTGCGCGCGCACCGCGCGCGAAATATCCGCCGGAGAAATGTTATAGCTGTGCAGTTTTTCCGGCTTCAGCCACAGCCGCATCGAATACTCGGTGCCGAACAGCAGCGCCTCGCCGACTCCGGGCACACGCCGCACGGCATCCAGCACGCTGGCGGTCGCGTAGCTGCCGAGCGCGACCTGATCCATGCTCTTGTCCGGCGAGACCAGTGCGACGAACATCACATAGTTGCGCGCCGACTTGGCCACCGTGATGCCGAGACGCCGCACATCCTCCGGCAGGCGCGCCTCGACACGCTTGATCCGGTTCTGCGTTTCGACCGAGGCCAGATCGAGATTGGTGCCGGCCTCGAAGGTCAGCGTGATGCTGCCGTTGCCCAGCTCCGACGCGGATTCCATGTACAGCAGATGTTCGATGCCGTTCATCTCCTGTTCGAGCAGCGCTACCGCCGATTCCTCGACCACCTGTGCCGATGCACCGGGATAGCTGACCGAGACCGATAGTGCGGGCGGAGCGACCGCGGGATATTGCGAGACCGGCAGGTTGCGCAGCGCCAGCGTACCGCCCAGCAGAATGATGAAGGCGATGACCCATGCAAAGATCGGACGGTCGATGAAGAATTTGGCAAACATGGCGCCGCCTTATGGCTTGGTTGCCGGAGTTGAAGCAGGAGCCGGCTGCCCGAATGGGACGGCCTTAACCACGGTGCCCGGGCGTGCCGCCTTCTGCAGGCCGTTCACGATGATCTGCTCGCCACCCTTGAGTCCCTCCGCGATGATGAAATCGGCGCCGGCCATCGCACTGGTCTTGACCGGCTGAGGCGTCACCTTGCCATCGGCGCCGACCACCATCACGAACTGTCCCTGCGCTCCGCCCTGCACCGCGCGCTGCGGGATGCGGATCACATTCTCGGCATCGGCTTCCGGGAAGCGGATGCGCACGAACATGCCGGGCAACAGCTCGCGCTGCGGGTTGGGGAATTCAGCGCGCAACGACACTGCGCCGGTGCCGGGATCGACCGCCATGTCGGTGAAGAATATCTTGCCGGCATGCGGATAGACGCCGCCGTCTTCCAGCACCAGCTCCACCCTGGCCGATGCGGTTTGCTTCAGCTTGCCTGCCTTGACTGCCTGGCGCAGCCGCAACAGATCGGCGCCGGACTGGGTGAAGTTGGCGTAGATCGGGTCGAGCTGTTCTATCGTCGCCAACAGCGTTGCTTCACCCTTGCCGACAAACGCGCCCTCGGTGACCTGCGCACGGCCGATGCGGCCGGAGATCGCCGCCGGCACGCTGGCGTTTTCCAGGTCCTCTTCGGCACGGATCAGCGCCGCCTCGGCCTGCTTGGTCTTGGCGTTGGCCAGATCGAATTCCTGCTGGCTGACCGCCTTCACTTCCAGCAAGGGTTTGTAGCGTTCCACGGTCTGGCGCGCGATCGCCAGCTCCGCCTTGGCCGATTCCGCAGCGGCCTTATAGGTGCGCGCATCGATCTTGAACAGCGGCTCACCCGACTTCACATCGCTGCCTTCCTGGAACAGCCGTTTTTCGATCACACCCTCGACACGCGCCCTCACCTGCGCGGTGCGGTAAGCCTGCAGGCGGCCGGGCAGATCCTGGGTCAGCGTCGCATTGCCGGTAGATACCGTGATCACCTCGACTTCCGGGGGCGGCATCGCCGCCCCCGGCCCGCCGCCGGTTGCGGCGGCGGGCTTGTTGTCGCCGCCGCAACCGGCAAGCAAGACAAACAGCAGCAATGTGGGAATAGAACGCTCGGCACGGATGTTCATGTTGGTTTCCTCAGGGTGGCGCGATAGGAAGGGACAGGCCGGCCAGAATATCAAACGCTTGTTTGAATGTAAACCTCCTGCCCAACGCACTTGAAAACCGTCAAACCGCCTCCATTTGCTCCGGCACGTATTTTGTAAACTTAACCGATGGGGATACACATGACTGAAAACGCCACCGCCAACCGCGAAACGATGGGCTTCCAGACGGAAGTGAAGCAGCTGCTGCAGCTGATGATCCATTCCTTGTACTCCAACCGCGAGATCTTCCTGCGCGAACTGGTCTCGAACGCATCGGATGCCTGCGACAAGCTGCGCTTCGAAGCGCTGCACAACGACGCGCTGTTCGAGAACGACTCCGATCTGCGGATCCGCATCGGCTACGACAAGGAAGCGCGCACGCTGACGATACAGGACAACGGCATCGGCATGAACCGCGACGAGGTGATCAATAACCTCGGTACGATCGCCAAGTCCGGCACCCGCGAATTCTTCTCCAAACTCAGCGGCGACCAGCAGAAGGACGCCAACCTGATCGGCCAGTTCGGCGTGGGCTTCTATTCGGCGTTCATCGTCGCCGACAAGGTCACCGTGGTGACGCGCCGTGCCGGCGAGCAGGCGGATCAGGGCGTGCGCTGGGAATCCGACGGCGGCGGTGAATTCTCGATCGAAATGGTGGATAACGTGCCGCGTGGCACGCAGATCACCCTGCATCTGCGTGCCGACCAGGACGACCTGCTCGGCGGCCACAAGCTGCGCTCTATCATCCGCAAGTACTCCGACCACATCGTGCAGCCCATCGTGATGAAGAAGGAAGAATGGAAGGACGGCCAGCAGGTCATCACCGCCGAGGACGAGACCGTCAACCAGGCATCCGCGCTGTGGGCGCGTTCCAAGAACGACGTGACTGACGACGAGTACAAGGCGTTCTACAAGCATGTCGGTCATGACTACGAAGACCCGCTGGCCTGGACCCATGCGCGCGTCGAAGGCCGCCAGGAATACACCCAGCTGCTGTACATCCCCGCGCATGCGCCGTTCGATCTGTGGGACCGCAACACCCGCCACGGCATCAAGCTGTATGTGCGCCGCGTATTCATCATGGATGACGCCGAGCAACTGCTGCCCGCCTACCTGCGCTTCGTGCGCGGCGTGGTCGACTCCAACGACCTGCCGCTGAACGTGTCGCGCGAAATCCTGCAGGAATCGAAGGACATCGAGGCGATCCGCGCCGGTTGCACCAAGAAGATCCTCGGCATGCTTGAAGACATGGCGAACAACGATGCCGAGAAATACGCCAAGTTCTGGGGCGAGTTCGGCCTGGTGCTGAAGGAAGGCCTCGCGGAAGACTTTGCCAACAATGAAAAGATCGCCGCGCTGCTGCGCTTCGCCTCGACCCGCAGCGACACCGCTACAACCGATGTCTCGCTGAACGATTACATAGCCCGGATGAAGGAAGGCCAGGACAAGATCTATTACATCACCGCCGAGACCTTCAACGCGGCGAAGAACAGCCCGCATCTGGAAGTGTTCCGCAAGAAGGGCATCGAAGTGCTGCTGCTGTCCGACCGCATCGACGAATGGGTGGTCAGCTCGTTGACCGAGTTTTCCGGCAAGTCGCTGGTTTCGGTCGCCAAGGGCGGCCTGGATCTGGGTAAACTGGAAGACGAGGCCGAGAAGCAGCAACAGGAAAAACAGGCCACCGAGCACAAGGACCTGACCGAGAAGATCAAGACCAGCCTGGCAGAACGTGTCAAGGAAGTGCGCGTCACGCACCGCCTGACCGACTCTCCGGCCTGCCTGGTCGCGGACGAACACGACATGAATGCCAACCTGGCGCGCATGCTCAAGGCCGCCGGACAGAAGGCGCCCGTGTCACTTCCGATACTGGAGATCAATCCCAGCCATCCGGTGGTGCAGCGCCTGAAGGAAGAACAGCGGCATTTCGACGACTGGGCGGCGGTGCTGTTCGATCAGGCGATGCTGGCCGAAGGCGGGCAGCTCGACGATCCTGCCGGCTTCGTCAAGCGCGTGAACCACCTGATGCTGGAGATGCGTGCCGGCTGATCGCGTTACTCTATTCATGCCGCTTTACCGCAGGAACGAGCTTGCTCGCGAAGTAACTTTCGCGAGCAAGCTCGTTCCTGCGGTTATAATTTGGCATTCCGTAATATTTTCACAAGAATTCACCCATGAATAAAACCATCACACTCACCATGCTGGCGCTATTGGTCAGCGGCTGCGGCAAGAGCATGTCACGTGACGAAAAAGACAAGGACAAGCCCGGCTATCAGGAAGCCAAGACCTTCTGCTCGCAATGCCATTCGCTGCCGTTCGGCGATCAGCATCCGCCCGCCGCATGGCCCGACGTCGTCGCACGCATGGAAGGCTACATGCAGAGCAGCAAGCGCATGATGCCGAACCAGATCCAGCGCGAAGCGATCATCACCTATTTCCAGAACGACAAGTAACCCAGCCGGCGATTGGCCGGGCGGCTCCTGTTTTAACCGGCGCTGCCGGAATGCTGCATGGCCAGACTCAGCTCATCCGCCTCAAGCGGTTGCTCGGTCTCGAGCTGGTGCTCCAGTACGCGTTCATCCGCCTCCGAGGCATCCGTACTCCGTGCCGCACGCAGCCTGACGCGCTCGCGCAGCGTGGCCGGCTCCGCCTGAACATCCAGGATGCGACACTCCACACGATGGCGTTGCGCGACCTCGCGCAACAGGTCGCGCTGCCAGCGCGCCAGACAAGCGGCATCGACGATCACCGGCCAGCCCGCGACCAGCAAACCTTCCGCCAGATGCGCCAGATGCGCATAGGTGCGACGCCCCATCTCCTCGCTGTATGTCCCCTCAGCGACTCCGGAGGCGCTGCGCGCCAGCGCGCCCAGCCCGAACAGACGCTTGCGTTCGACATCGGAACGCACGCGGATCATGCCCTGCTGTTGCAGCAGATTCTGCGTCAGCGTAGTCTTGCCGGAGCCGGACAGACCGTGTGTGATCCACAGTCGCGGCATCGTCTGCCTGGTGAGCTGTTCGGCCAGATGCAGATAGGCATGCGCTTCGGCACGGCTTGCTTCCGTTGCGCCAGCTTGCGCGGCACGCAGCGCCGCCACCTTGGCCCGCACCATTGCGCGATATACCGCGTAATAACGCAGCAGCGCCACGCCCTGATAATCGCCGCTGTGTTCCAGCCAGCCATTCAGGAAACGAAACGCCAGATCGCTGTGCTGCCTGTGCAGCAGGTCCATAAAGCAGAATGCGACTTCGGAGATCACGTCTATCCAGCGCAACGCAGCACTGAATTCGATGCAGTCGAAGATCACCAGCGCGTTGTCCACCCAGGCCAGATTGCCCAGATGCAGGTCGCCGTGGCACTCGCGCACCAGGCCGTCGCGCTTGCGCTGCCGCAGCAACGGCGTCAGCCGCGCATGTTCGGCCTCGCTCCACGCCTGTAATGCTGTCAGGCGCTGGCGCTCGGCCGGGTCGTGCAGGCATTCCTCAATCAGCTGGAAGTTTTCCGCGACCGGCCGGGCAATGCCGTCCGGTTCGCCCCACGGGCTGCCGGGTGCGGCAACTGCGCATACCTCGCGATGGAAGCGTGCCAGCCGTGCGGCGAGCAAATCGATATGCAACTCGCCCAACTCGCCCCTGTCGTCCAGATGATCCAGCGTGGCCTCGGGCGGGAACTGGCGCATCTGCACCGCGTATTCGAAGGGCAGGGTGTCGAGTTGCGGCTCGCCGATATGGGGCGATTCGGCACTGCCGGTGATAACGACCACGCCCAGATAGATGTCCGCCGCCAGCCGCCGGTTCAGCCGCACCTCGTCGGCGCAAGCCTGCTGTCGCAACGCCAGCGTGCTGAAATCCAGAAAGCCCATGTCCACCGGCTTCTTGATCTTGTAGGCAAAGTCGCCGGTGAGCACCACCCAGGAGATATGCGTCTCGATCAGGCGCAGCCCCGTCACCGCATGGTCGTAGCAGCGCGGGTCGCTGAGCAGCGCACGGATCAGCGGTGGCTGCTGGGTTGCTTCGGGTGGTGTCGGCATGTTGGGATTCTCGCTATCACGTCAAGGCAACCTTTCCAGATATCGGAGAAAAAATGCAACCGTTCTGTGTAGGAGCGAGCTTGCTCGCGAATTTGTTCGCGGCTAAAGCCGCTCCTACCGAGATGAAGCTACGCGATGATTATCTACCACATTTGATTGATGGGTAGCTTTGATAGCCATCTGACTAAAGCAGCAAGCTGCCAAGTCATTGGTTATCGCTATGCTCAACCCATCCACGCGGGCTAATTTTGTAGTGGATTCGGCTGAACCACCTTTGTTGCCTCCAGAGCAACTGCACTACAAAACTCAGCAGCAATCTTTGGGCATTTCTCTTTTGCATTCTTTACGAATACGAAAAAGTCATCTTGTGGAAACGTTTCATCACTTATGCGTTGCCAAATAAACGCCTTAAATTTGTGGTCTTGATTTGTAAGGGCAATCATCTTTGGAACTTCAGACCAATGATTTACCCATAACTTTTGAATTTGATCAGCTGCGCCCTCGGCGATTGAAGCATCGTAGCAGTGGCGAAATTGCTTGAAAAACGTATATACATTTTCCCAGTTATTCAAATAATCTGTAACAGTTTCGGCTGCATAAGCCTCTAACTTTGAGCATGGTTTGTCGGATTCGCTTGCGCTGGCACTACCAATTTGGCAGAAGAAAACAAAGATGCCGACCAGAAATATCTTCATAATTTTTAACAAGAAGTAAATCCCCTTCAAATGTTAGCAAGAGTTCACGCATGTTGCGCCATTGCTCAGTCCTCCGCCTTCACCGCCAGCGCGCGCTGATACAGCTCATTGCGGTTCGCGCCGGTGATCTGCACCGCGAGTTGTACCGCCTGTTTAAGCGGCAATTCCGCGAGCAGCAGCGCGAGGATGCGCTCGGTCTCGGCACCCAACCCCTCCGCCTGCGGCTCCGCACCGGACACCAGCACGACGAACTCGCCGCGTTGCTGGTTGCTGTCGGACTGCAGCCATACCGCGGCATCCTGCAGCGCGCAACTGTGGATGGTCTCGAACAGCTTGGTGATTTCGCGCGCCAGCACGATGCGGCGCGTACCGCCCAGCACCGCGCACAGGTCGTCCACGCATTCGACGATACGGTGCGGCGCCTCGTAGAACACCAAGGTATAGGGATAGCTGCTCAGGTCTTGCAGCACGCTGCGCCGCGCGGCGGATTTGTTGGGCAGGAAGCCGTAGAACAGAAAATGCGGCGCGGCCAGACCGGCCGCCGACAATGCCGCGATCGCGGCGCTGGGGCCGGGGATCGGAACCACGCGCAAGCCGGCGGCCAGCACCGCCTGCACCAGCAGCGCGCCGGGATCGCTGACCGCAGGCGTGCCGGCGTCGCTGACGAAGGCCACGCTCTGTCCGGCCTGCAGCAGCGCGATCAGCTTGTCCGCCGCGCCGCGTTCGTTGTGCTGATGCACCGCGATCAGGCGCTGCGCACTGATGCCGTGGTGGGTCAGCAGGTGCGCGGTGTTGCGCGTATCTTCCGCCGCCACCACATCGGCGCCGGCCAGCACTTCCAGCGCCCGCAGCGTAATATCACGCAAATTACCAATTGGCGTGGCGACTACATATAATGCCGCTTCCAGCTTTTGCGGATGTTGATTATGCAACGTATATTTCTCCTGCTTTCAATGTGGTTTGCACTATACGTGAGCGGTTTTGCTTATGCCACCGAAGTACCGCCGGGTACAGAAAAAACACCCAGCGCACCATCAGGCGTGGAAAAACCACCGGCTGCGCCACAGCCCGGTGCGGCAAAGACAGCCTCCTCTCTGTTCGCCGAAATGGTTCAGCCACAGCCCCATATCGCGCTGTTGCTGCCGCTGAAATCGCCGACGTTCGGCCCGGTCGCCAGTGCGGTGCAACAGGGTTTCGAGGCTGCGGCCGCAGTGGAACAGCAGAGGCTGCCGGGTAGCCTGCCGGTGCGCGTGTATGGCTGCCAGGACGAAAGCCAGGATATCGTTGCGCTGTACCGTCAGGCGATCGCCAACGGCGCGCATGCGGTGGTCGGGCCGCTGACCCGCAACGGCGTGAACGCGCTGGCCACGCAGATGGATCTCCCGGTGCCGACACTGAGCCTCAATGTGGCCGACAATGCGTCAAGCAGGCAGCTGTATTTCTTCGGCATGGAAGTCGAGGGTGAAGCGCGCCAGGCCGCACAATTGGCCAAACAGCAGGGACTGAACCAGGCCACGGTGATCACCACCCGCGCCTCGTTGTCCAAACGGCTGCAATTCGCCTTTGAAGAAGAATGGAACCGTCTCGGCGGCACACTGTTGCGCGAGATCGAATTCAACGGCACGCTGGAGGAATTCACCAGCGTCACCGATGTACCGGGCACGATGGTATTCTTGGCCGCCGAGGCGGAATCAGCGCGGCTGATCCGTCCCTACCTGCCGAACAAGCTGCCGATCTATGGCACTTCGCAGATCTTCATCGGCAACGAGGAGACGCTGACCAATTACGACCTGAACAACATCCGCTTCGTCGACATGCCCTGGCTGCTGCAGCCGGATCATCCGGCGGTGATGACCTATCCGCGCGCGCTGCCGCCGCTGTCCGCCGACCGCGAACGCTTTTACGCGATGGGCATAGACGCCTTCCGGCTGATCCAGCTGCTGCTGACGCGCCACGCGGATACCTTCATCCAGCCGCTGGACGGCGTCAGCGGGCAAATCCAGCTCAATGGACAAACCATGCAACGCGTGGGCATCCCGGCGATGTTCAGCCAGGGGCACGCGCAGTTGCTGGATGCCCCCGCCCCATCCGCAGCCCGTGCTTTCCCGGACAAGGCGGCAGCCACGCCATGAACGAGGCGGGTGTGCAGGCCGAACGCCGGGCTGCGCAATACCTGCAGCAACAGGGTCTGCTGCTGGTCGAACAGAACTATCGCGGCCGTTTCGGCGAAATCGATCTGATCATGAAGGACGGCAACACGCTGGTGTTTGTCGAGGTGCGCCTGCGGCGCAATGCCGGTTTCGGCGGCGCGGCGGCCAGCATCGATGCACGCAAGCAGCAACGCCTGATCCGCACCGCGCAACAGTACCTTGCCACGCTGCGTCACCTGCCCGCCTGCCGCTTCGACGCGGTGCTGCTGGACGATGCGCAGCAAGGTGAAACGCAATGGCTGAAGCATGCGTTCGAGGCCTGATTCGGTTAATATCCGCGCCTGTCTCGGCTACAAAAAATTATGCGGGCTGCAAAATCCTTTTTGCGGGATGAAGCGCAAGGAGCCGCGTAGCGAATGACGAGGCATATCATATTGATAGACGAGGAATGAGCGAGCACGCGACACCGCGATTCGCCCGGAAAATGGATTTATGGATATCAGTAAACGCATCATCAAACATTTCAAGGACAGCGCCGACCTCAAGCTCAAGGTCAAGGATGCGCTGGCCCAGCCGATCGCCGAAGGTGCGCAGCTGTTCTTCGACTGCGTCACCAATGACGGCAAGATCCTGTGCTGCGGCAACGGCGGCTCTGCTGCCGACGCGCAGCACTTCGCGGCCGAGCTGCTGAACCGTTTCGAAAAGGAGCGCCCCGGCCTAGCCGCGATCGCGCTGACCACCGACAGCTCGGTGCTGACCTCGATCGCCAACGACTACGATTTCAACCAGGTCTATTCCAAACAAGTGCGCGCGCTCGGCCTGCCCGGCGACAGCCTGCTGGCGATCTCCACCAGCGGCAATTCGCCTAACGTGGTCGCATCCATCCATGCCGCGCACGAGCGCAGCATGCGCGTGGTCGCGCTGACCGGCCGCGACGGCGGCGAGATGGCACGCGCGCTGCACCCCAACGACGTGCTGATCTGCGTGGATGCGAAGAGCACCGCGCGGATACAGGAAGTCCATTTGCTGAGTTTGCATTGCATGTGCGATGTGATTGATTATTTATTGTTAGGAGAATGACGATGCGCATAGTTTCCCTGTTGCTGGTGGTGCTGGTCTCCGGCTCGTTGCAAGGCTGCTTCCCGGTCGCCGCCGTCGGCGTCAGCACCGGCGTACTGATGGCCAAGGACAGGCGAACCAGCGGCGCCTATATCGAGGACCAGGGCATCGAGACCAAGTCCTTCGACCGCATCGGCAAAAAATACAAGGATGGCCTCAACGTGAACGTCACCAGCTTCAACCGCAATGTATTGATCAGCGGCGAAGTGCCCAATGACGCGACCAAGACCGAGATCGGCAGGATAGTCGCCGGCATTGAGAACGTGCGCAACGTCAACAACGAACTGACCGTGTCCGGAATCAGCTCGCTGACTTCGCGCGGCAGCGACACGCTGATCACCTCCGACGTGAAGCTGCGTTTCGTCGGCGACAAGCGCTTTGAAGCCGACCACGTCAAGGTGATCACCGAGAGCGGTACGGTGTACCTGATGGGCCTGGTCAAGCATGCCGAAGCGGATGCCGCCGCCGAGCTCGCCAGCACCACGGGCGGGGTGCGCCGCGTCGTGAAGCTGTTCGAATATATCGATTGATGTACCCCGCACCGGCCTTCGAAAGCAAGCTGTGCACCCCCGCCGAGCTGGGCGCGCGCGTCGCCGCGCTGCCGCGTCCGCTGGTGTTCACCAACGGCTGCTTCGACGTGTTGCACCGCGGCCATGTGACCTATCTGGCACAGGCACGCGCACTCGGCGCGGCGCTGATCGTCGGCGTAAACAGCGATGCCTCGGTGAAGCGCCAGGGCAAGGGGGCTGATCGCCCGATCAACAGCGAACACGACCGCATGACGGTGCTGGCCGCGCTGGAATCGGTCAGTCTGGTGGTGCGGTTCGATGAGGACACGCCGCTGAACCTGATCCTCGCTTGTCGCCCCGATGTGCTGGTCAAGGGCGGCGACTGGCAGCCGGAGAGCATCGTCGGCAACAAGGAAGTGCAAGGCTGGGGCGGCAAGGTACACAGCATCCCGTTCCTGCACGAACGTTCCACCACCGCACTGTTGAACAAGATACGCTCGCTATGAACCCCACCGAAATCACGCTGCATCAGCAATCCAGGATCCTGGAGATCGCCTTTGACGACGGGGCGCGCTTCCGCCTGCCCTTTGAATTCCTGCGCGTGCATTCGCCGTCCGCCGAGGTGCGCGGCCACGGCCCGGGACAGGAGGTGCTGCAGGTCGGCAAGAAGAACGTCGGCGTCAGCAACCTGATCCCGATCGGCAGCTATGCGATGAAGATCGAGTTCGACGACGGCCACGATACCGGCCTGTACACCTGGGAATACCTGCACCGGCTGGGCGAGCATCAGGACGAGCTGTGGCAGGAATATTTGCAGCAGATCAAGGCCGCGGGCGAGAGCCGCGAGCCCAACCTGTAGGAACGAGCGCAGCTCGCGAAATCATTTTAATTCGCGAGCTCCTGCCTCGGCATCAATGTTTTTCTGAATTGGGATAGAACATGAGCAAGACCACACACTTCGGTTTCGAGACCGTAGACGAAACAGAAAAGGCCAAGCGCGTCGCAGGCGTGTTCACCTCGGTCGCGAGCAAATACGACGTGATGAACGACCTGATGTCGGTCGGTCTGCACCGCATCTGGAAGCGCTTCGCGGTCGGCGTCAGCGGCGTGCGCAGCGGACAGCGTGTGCTCGACGTCGCGGGCGGATCGGCCGACCTGTCGCGCTTGTTCCTGAAAGCAGTCGGCAGCAGCGGATCGGTCGTGCTCACCGACATCAACAACGCGATGCTGCGCGTCGGTCGCGACCGCCTGCTCGATTCCGGTATCACCACCCCCGTCACGCAATGCGATGCCGAACACCTGCCCTTCCCCGATAATTATTTCGACTGTGTCAGCATCGCCTTCGGCCTGCGCAACGTCACCCACAAGGACGCCGCGCTGCGCGAAATGAAACGCGTACTCAAACCCGGCGGCCGTGTGATCGTGCTGGAATTCTCCAAAGTCGCGAAGCCGCTGGAAAAAGCCTACGACCTGTACTCCTTCAAGCTACTGCCCAAGATGGGCGAACTGATTGCGGGTGATGCCGACAGCTACCGCTACCTCGCCGAATCGATCCGCATGCATCCGGGGCAGGAGGAGCTGAAACAGATGATGATCGACGCGGGCCTTGAGCGCGTCGAATACTTCAACCTGACCGGTGGGGTGGTGGCGGTGCATCGGGGTTATAAGCTGTAGCGGTTCAATCACAATGTTCAGTTGGTTCTCACAACGCAAAAAGAAAGAGCAGATCGACCGCTTGTTCTCCCAATACATTTCGCCCGAAATGCTTAACGTAATTGCTTCCCCAGAACGCACCTCGCTCAATGAACTCTCCGAAGGGCCTGTTGAGTTTATCTTCGCCGTGGTGCAAGGCGCCACGGCAAATGAAATAGGGCAACGACTCGGGCTTGTCGCAACCATCGCTCAACAAAATGGTTGGATGGTCCAAGGTCTACTGTGCAATCTGGCGGTTCTTGTCCATGGCACACTCCCGTACAAGGAACCACTCGTTTTAGAGCGTTTTGCACTCACAGACAAACTGCATCAATCCATGGGTACAAACATCAAAATCGTCCATGGTCTTGAAACAGCCTCCTTCGGCAACATGGGAAGTTCGGCACGACTTACTTATGGTGTTCTGCTACCCTCGTTTCTTGAAATCTTATCTGCGCTTAACTCCATTTCTTATGGTCGATCTCTCGAATTTCATGACTAGCCCGCGTAGGATGGGTTGAGCAATGCGATACCCATCGTTAAGTTGTTGGGTATCCCTCCGTTCAACCCAACCTACAAACCTGCGCTAACCGACCTATCTTCCTCTTGCATCTCCCCCCGGCTTCGGCGATGATGTGCATCACATTTGCAATGCACGAGGTATCCGATGAAAACCGCCACCATGCCAGCACTGCGCGTGCAGCCTGAATTGAGACAGGCCGCCGAGGAGATGCTGCGTCCGGGCGAGACGCTTTCTGCATTCGTCGAGGATGCGCTGCGCCGCAATGTTGCCTTGCGCCGCAATCAGCAGGAATTCATCGCGCGCGGACTGGCTTCGCTGACCGCCGCCGAACAGAGCGGAGAATATGTCCCCGCCAAAAAGGTGTTGGGCAAGCTCAGCGCCAAGCTGGAAAAAGCGCGTAGCAAGCAATCCGCAAAATGAGTTATCGCATCCGCTTCACTCGTGAGGCAGAGGCAGATTTGATGCGCTTGTTTGATTTTCTGCTGGAACAGGACATCGATTCTGCCGCCAAGGCTGAAGCGGCCATTTACAAGGCGATAGAGCTACTGGAAGTCTTCCCTTTTTCATGCCGGAAGGCGGATGCCGATGAACACCATACTCTGCTGCGCGAGCTGCTGATTCCGTTTGGCGGAGCAGGCTATGTCGTTCTATTCAAGATCGAGAACAATGAAACCGTGACCATCATTGCAGTACGCCATCAGCGCGAAGACGATTACCATTAAACCTATCCAAACTGTGGAGACACCATGACAGCTTTACCCAAATGCCCAAAATGCAGTTCCGAATTCACCTATGAAGACGGCAGCAACTACGTCTGCCCCGAATGCGGGCACGAGTGGTCCAAGGATGCGCCCGCCGAAGGCGGCGAGCAGGCGAAGGTATACAAGGATGCGTTCGGCAACGTGCTGGCGGACGGCGACACCGTCACGGTGATCAAGGATCTGAAGATCAAGGGCTCGTCCTCGGTGGTCAAGGTCGGCACCAAGGTGAAGAACATCCGCCTGGTCGACGGCGACCACGACATCGACTGCAAGATCGACGGTATCGGTGCGATGCAGCTGAAGACCGAGTTCGTGAAGAAGGCCTGATACTGAAATCCAGTCGCATGCTGTAACGCCGATGGATGGATTTGACAGGCGTTATGGCACCGCTTTTCTGATCGCGACCGCCACGCTGTGCGGTGCACTGGTGATGGTGCTCGAAGTACTCGGTTCCCGCGTGATCGGGCCGTTCTTCGGCGTCAGCCTGTTCGTCTGGACCTCGCTGATCACCGTGACGATGGTCGCGCTGGCTGCCGGATATGCGATCGGCGGACGCTTGTCGGACCGCAAGAGCTCGCCGGACTGGCTGTACGGCATCATCCTGCTTTCCGGCATCCTGGTGATCCTGATCCCCGTGCTGAAGAGCCCGGTGTTGCAGATGGGCCTGCCGCTGGGCCTGCGCTGGGGCTCGCTGGTCAGCGCCTTCGTGCTATTTGGCCCCAGCCTGTTCCTGCTGGGCTGCGTGTCGCCCTATGTGGTGAAGATCGCCGCGCGCGAGATGCACAACATCGGCCGCACCGTCGGCAGCTTCTACGCGATCTCCACCGTCGGCAGCGTGATCGGCACGCTGCTGACCGGCTTCGTGCTGATCGCCTATCTGGGTGTGAACCAGATCTTCGTGCTGACCGGCTCGCTGCTGATCGCGCTCAGCGTAATCTACTTCCTGGTGTTCCGCCGCAAGTGGGCGGTGGCCGTTGCCGCGATTCTGCCGTTGCTGTTCCTGCCGCATGACGCGCACGTCTCCAAGGTGATGGCGGACGGCACCCATGTCGAGCGTGTCGCCGACCGCGACAGCTTTTACGGCAACATGAAGGTGGTCGATTATTCGTTCGAGAGCACGCATAACCGCGAGATGGTGATCGACGGCATGGTGCAGGGCGGCATCGACGTGAACACCGGCCAATCGGTGTACGAATACGCCTACCTGCTGCAGTTCCTGCCTTACGCGTTCAACCCGGACGGCAAGGACTGCCTGGTGATCGGCCTGGGCGCCGGGCTGGTGCCGGGCTGGTACAAGCAGCAGGGCGTGAACACCGAAGTGGTGGACATCGACCCGACTGTGGTCGACCTGGCGCACGATTATTTCAATTTCGACCGTTCCATCCCGGTGCATGTCGAAGATGCGCGCTACTTCCTGATCAACAATGCCAAGCGCTACGACTACCTGGTGCTGGACGTGTTCAACGGCGACACCACGCCGGGCCATCTGCTCAGCACCGAGGCGATGCAGCTGATCAAACAGCGGCTGAACCCGAACGGTGTGCTCGCGGTCAACCTGATCGGCAGCCTCAAGCAAAATACGCTGATGACCGCCTCGGTGATCAAGACGCTGAAAACGGCGTTCGCCCAAGTGGCGATCTACCCGACCTTTGACCCCG
This sequence comes from Nitrosomonadales bacterium, assembly GCA_016197305.1. Lineage (GTDB taxonomy): Bacteria > Pseudomonadota > Gammaproteobacteria > Burkholderiales > Gallionellaceae > Gallionella. Next base: position 15,699 of record JACPVZ010000082.1, read on the forward strand.
CACAGGGCGACGGCACCGGCAACATGGAGATCATCGCCTACGACGGCGCGGTGCGCACACCGCAATTCGACCGCATCCAGAACATGCAGATCCATCCCGTGGCACAGCAGATGGTCAACCAGCTCCTCGAACACCCTTATGCGTTCACCCCACAAGCCGACGCACTGTTGCTGACCGACAACTACAACCCGATCGACTTCTACGACCTGTGGCTGAAGGAACAGGTGCGCAGGATCATCCTCGAAACGACCGATTTCGACATCCTGCTGAGTTAAACCGGAGCCGCACTGACTCACGCCGCCCTTACCCATGCCGCTGCCCCGAACGAGATCGAGATCGTCTATCGCGACGAGTGGCTGCTGGTGGCGAACAAACCCGCCGGACTGCTCGCGGTGCCGGGACGCGGCGCAGACAAGCAGGATTGCCTGATCTCGCGCATCCAGCAGGCTTTCCCCGACGCGCTGATCGTGCATCGCCTAGACATGGCAACGTCCGGACTGCTGGTCCTGGCGCTGGGCATCGAAATGCAGCGCCGGCTCTCGCAACTGTTCCGCGAACGCGAAGTGGAAAAACGCTATCTGGCAGTGGTGCATGGCAGCCTGCAAGATCCCGTTGGCGAGATCGACCTGCCTATCGGTTCGGACTGGCCGAACCGACCCAAGCAGCAGGTCAATCACATCTCAGGCAAGCGCTCGCTCACACGCTATCGCTTGCTCAGCCACGAAGAAAGCATAAATGTCAGCCGCGTCGAACTCGAGCCGGTGACCGGACGGACACACCAGCTGCGCGTGCATCTGGCGGCGATCGGCCATCCCATCGTTGGCGATACGCTGTATGGCCACGCTGCCGATGGCCAAGCCCAGCGCCTGCTGTTGCACGCCCGACAGCTGAGCTTTATCCATCCGGTCACCGGGACGCGGCTGACCCTGTGCAGCCACGTTTCTTTTTAACTATATCGGCCGGCTGGACCGCACGGCGAAACTTTTCAGCCGCACGCTTGCCTGACGCAGGGCTGCCTGCATCCGGCAGCGCCACCGGTGCTATACTTCGCACCGCTTTATCCACCCTACCGAGGAATACATGAAACGATTTTTGATGTTGTTGACGATAGCATTGACCAGCCTGAGTTTGTTCGCCGCGACTGCGGAAGCCAAACGTTTCGGTGGTGGCGGCAGTTTCGGCAAGCAGCGCACGATGACGCCGCAACCGGCGCCGAAAGCGCCCACGGCGTCCCCGTCTGCGGCACCCGGGGCAGCGCCAGCTGCTGCACCCGCACCGGCGGGCAACAAGTGGCTAGGCCCATTGGCAGGCTTGGCCATCGGCGCCGGCCTGGGCGCGCTGTTCGCCGGCAGCGGCTTGGGCGGCGCGATGAGCGGCATCCTGATGGCCCTGGCCGCTGCTGCGGTGGTGATGTTGCTGATCTCGATGTTCCGCAGGAAACAACCGCAACCGGCAATGCAATATGCCGGCGCGGGTGCGCCCTACCATGAGCCTCAGCCCGCAGCGCAATCTGTGTCAGGTGGCGTGACGAGCGGTGCAGCCGTCGCCCAGAGCACAAACATCCCGGCAGATTTCCCGGTGGAAAGTTTCCTGCGCAGCGCCAAGACTTCGTTCATCCGCCTGCAGGCCGCGAACGACCGCAAGGATCTGGACGACATCCGCGAATACACCACGCCGGAGATGTTCGCGGAGATCTCGATGCAGATCCGTGAACGCGACAGCGCGCCGCAAAAAACCAATGTGCTGGCGATAGACGGCCAGTTGCTGGAAGTCGCCAACGAGGGCGATTACGCGATCGCCAGCGTGCGTTTCACCGGCCAGCTCAGCGAGAACAACGGCGCACCGGAAAACATCGACGAGATATGGCACGTGCAGAAGAACCTGCGCGACGACAAGTCAGTGTGGCTGTTGGCCGGGATACAGCAAACCACGCTGCACTGAGCGCCGTGTTCGACCAACCTTCTGCCGCAGCGCTGAATCACCTGCTCCAGCAGAACAGTTGGGCTGCACAGCGGCTGGCCCGGTTTGCCGGCAAGACGGCGCGATTCGACATCGCGCCGTTTTCGTTTGCCTACACCATCCTGAAGGACGGTACCTTGCGCAGCGCCGATACCGAGGCCACGGCCGATGTGCTCTGCATCATCGCCCCGTCGCTACTGCCGCGTCTGGTACTGCACGACGACAAGGCGCATAGCGAAATCCGCAGCGAAGGCGATGCCGCGCTGTTGACCGAGATCTTCTTCCTGTCGCGCAACCTGCGCTGGGATGCCGCCGACGACCTGAGCCACGTCACCGGCGACATCGCCGCCGAGCGCATCGTGCAGGGCGTATCCGCCACACAGCAGAAACTGCGCGATGCCGCACTGAACCTCTCTCAGGCGGCAGCGGAATACTGGACCGAGGAACGTCCTCTGCTGGCCAAACCGCAACAGATTGCCGCCTTCATGCAACAGGTGGACACGCTGCGCGACGACATCGCGCGACTGGAACAGCGCCTCAAACGGCTTTCGGCCTGAACCTGAATAAGCACGCACCACAGCACGGTGGCTTTTCCGCCACTTTCGCCCACAGCAGCGCCAAAATCACCAAAAATTGAACTAATATTGGAACGCAGGCTCGAATCACAACTTCGTTATGCACCATCAAGTTTTTTCAAAACATGCCGAAATGCCAGTCTGTAGCTCTGCTTATACAATCAAGGGGGGTTCACATGAACAAGACTGTTAAATTTGCGTTGCCCATCCTGGCCTTGGGTATTGCCGGTTGCTCGCAAATAATGCCCCGACCGACCAAACAGGTCGTGCAACCCGCCCAAGGCCTGGCGGTCGCGCAGGAGATTTGCCCCAAGTATGCCGGCGATGAGACCAAGGAAGCGGCCTGTGTGTTGTTCTATGCCGGCGCCTTCAAAAAAGAGGCCGGCAAATATTCGTTAAATGTCCCGCTGGCGCAACCGGTGGAAGCCAATATAGATCGCCAACCAGGCAGCCTGATCAAGTGCAAGGCCGAGATGATCTACCTGAAAGACGGCGGCATCGGCTGGAAAGAAAGCAAGGACTGCCACTAATTGCGCTGCACGGTGAATCCACAAAGGGGGCCGATTGACTAGAAAATAAACACTAGGTAGGATTCACCACAACTTGGTACATTGAGTCTGTACACAAGTGAAAAGAGAAAATCTGCAAAAGGCAAACCTATCGAAAGGTAGGGACGCAAAGTTACCGGTCTAAGGGATTTTTCCTATGACAGCGGGATCGCCAGACAAAACGCATGAGCCAGCGCGTAAGCGTTCTCCTGTGTTTTCTCTATCCTTCCAGCAAGGTAACTCCGCAGGTTTGAATTTGATTCTGAATTTAAACACAAGGAGTACGCATGGCTTACCCAGTTTCATTCCTGTCTACTGCTTTTATCGGCGTGACCATCTTCTTGCAGGGCTGCGTTATCTACTGGCAGGGGCGTAGAGCCGGCGTTTCGCACGAACACGCTTTGCACGAATCCACCGTGGTGTCGCTGTTTTTTGTCGGTACCGCAACCATTCACTATTTGGCGGTTATTTCCAAATATGCCTGAGCACCCTATTGATTAATTGACACTTAGAAACATATGTAACATGAACTACCCATCCCAACCAACAGGCAATCCGCCATCATCAGCCGCAACCTGTGAACACTGCATGCTCTCGATCAAGGAGAATAGTCGGCATGATGCGGTCGTGTGCGTGCCTCACCTGAAGAGTATTCCCATCAACTCGTTGGCCTGCGACCTGTTTTCAATCAAAATCAAAAAACCGTGACGCCCTGAACAACCGGCCCGACGGACAATAAAAAGGGCACCTTGCGGTGCCCTTGAATCGGAGCCGTGAAGCTCCGGGAGGGTGGGTTTACAGGTTGTATGCGCGTTCGCCGTGGCTGGTGGTATCCAGACCTTCGCGTTCCTCTTCTTCCTTCACACGCAGGCCGATGGTCAGGTCGACGAGCTTGTAGCAGATGAAGGCGACCACACCGGACCAGATCACCGTGGTCAGCACGGCCTGTGCCTGTATCCACACTTGGGTACCCATTTCGGTGTCGATGATCTTGTTGTTCACATAATCAACGATGCCGGTACCGCCCATGCCCCAGTTGTTGAACACACCGGTGAGCAACGCACCGAGGATACCGCCGACGCCATGGATGCCGAATACGTCCAGCGCGTCATCCATGCCGAGCAGTTTCTTCAGCCCGGTCACACCCCAGAAGCACACCACCCCGGCCAGTGCGCCGATCGCCAGGCCGCCGCCGATACCTACCCAGCCGCAGGCCGGAGTGATCGCCACCAGACCGGCGACTGCGCCGGATGCTGCGCCCAGCAAGCTGGGCTTGCCCTTCAACAGCCATTCCGCACCCAACCAGGTCAGCACCGCCGCCGCCGTCGCGATCAGCGTATTGGCGAAAGCCAGCGCTGCAGTACCGCCCGCTTCCAGCGCGGAACCCGCATTGAAGCCGAACCAGCCCACCCACAGCAGCGACGCGCCTATCATCGTCATCACCAGGCTGTGCGGCGCCATCGCTTCCTTGCCGTAACCGATACGCTTGCCGATCAGGAAAGCCCCCACCAGACCAGCCACAGCGGCATTGATATGCACCACGGTGCCGCCCGCGAAGTCCAGCGCACCCTTCTGGAACAACCAGCCGGCAGCTGCGGTTGCCGCATCGGCCGCAGCCTGGTCGGTATAGGCATCAGGACCCGCCCAGAACCACACCATGTGCGCGATCGGCAGATAGGCGAAGGTGAACCACAGCGCCGAGAACAACAGCACCGCGGAGAACTTCATACGCTCGGCGAACGCACCAACAACCAGCGCGACGGTGATCGCGGCAAACGTGGCCTGGAACGCGACGAACACGAACTCGGGAATCACCACGCCTTTGCTGAAGGTCGCCGCATTCGCGACACTGCCGGTGACCGGATCGAAGATGCCTTTCAGGAACAGCCGGTCGAAGCCGCCGATGAACGCGTTGCCGGTGGTGAACGCCAGCGAATAACCGTAGATCGCCCACAGCACGGTGATCAGCGCGAAGATGCTGAACACCTGCATCAGCATGGACAGCATGTTCTTGCTGCGCACCAGACCGCCGTAGAACAGCGCCAGGCCGGGGATGGACATCATGATCACCAGCAGCGTGGCGACCAGCATCCACGAAGTGTCACCCTTATTGGGTACCGGAGCAGGGGCGGCCGCTGCTGCGGCAGCAGGGGCGGCATCTACTGCCGGAGCTGCAGTGACTGCGGATGCTGCAACCACAGTTGCTGCCTCTTCAGCGAACGCAGGAGCAGACAAGCCACCCAGCATCGCCACCATGAACAAAAGCGCGAACAGTTTTTTCATCATGCTCTCCTTACAAGGCTTCCGCGCCGGACTCGCCGGTACGGATGCGGATGACTTGCTCCAGGTCGGAGACGAAAATCTTGCCGTCGCCGATCTTGCCGGTATGGGCCGATTTCTCGATGGCTTCCAGCACCTGATCGAGCATGTCGGCCTTGATCGCGGCTTCAATCTTCACTTTAGGCAGAAAATCCACCACATATTCCGCACCGCGATACAGCTCGGTGTGGCCCTTTTGCCGGCCAAAACCCTTGACCTCGGTGACGGTGATGCCCTGCACACCTATCGCGGACAGCGCTTCACGCACCTCGTCGAGCTTGAACGGCTTGATGATAGCGACGACCATCTTCATAGCATTCTCCTGTTTCGGTTAGGGGGCGTGATCGCCCCCGGGTTATTTAGAACGAATGGGTCACGGACAGGACCGTGGCAGCCTTGCCCCAGTTCTTTCCCGCGAACGTGTAGTAACCGCCCTCAGCCGCATTGGCTTTGCTGTAGGCCAAACCGACTACGTAACCGCTGAAGTCCTTGGACACGCCCAACTTGTAATCGGAGTAGGTCGCTGTCTGGCCGACACCAGCCGTGACGGTTGCGGCCAGCGTGCTGGCAAAAGTGCCCTTGTAAGTCTGCTTGCCGTAGTGACCGCTGACCGTGATGCCGGTATCCGCGATCGGATAGCTGGCATTGATCTCCAGGTAGTTGGTGCCGCTCGCACTTGGCACGGTCATGAACTTGCCCAGCGCGTAAGAGTATTTGGCGCTGATCCATTTGTAGCCCAGTGCCGCATAAACCTCATCCGTGTCGGCCTTTACATAACCGCCTGCAGCAGGGGTGTAAGCGCCCAGATAGTTGTAACGAATCAGGCCGACGTCATAGGTAAAGTCTCCGGAGAAACTGTTCTTGAAGCCCGCGTAGGTATCCAGCTCCATGCTGGCATTCCCGGTCGCGCCGCTGCCGGTGATCCAGCCCACGTTCGAACCCCACACGCCCGCATACAAGCCGCTGGAGTGCGCATAGTCGATACCGCCCTGGATCGCCGGTTTACCGACGTTTTGCGTAATGCCGCGGAAGATGTAGTCGGTGGTAAGGCCGATGTTCGCGGTCACGGGAGAGGCCTCCGCTGCCATCGCCACGCCGGGTACAGCCAAAGCAGCCAGGATCAACGAGTTCAACAATGTGCTTTTCATTTCAATTCCTTTCGTAAGTTATGAACGGGATAACATATCCGCGCTTACTGTTCAGCATGATGCGTGCCAGACAAATTTATTATTTGTTTTCAATATATTGTGGCTAAGCCCGCCTCGATCGGACAGCGTCATGCCTGTTCCTGGTGCGCGCCCAATCACCACCGCACTCATTAGGTGCAGCGGGTGCGCGGCTAAATTGCTACACTTCCGCGCGCACTAAAATCTCAGGAGGACTCACCCATGCTTAATGCAAAAATTTTCGACGATCTGTCCGCCAAGTTGAGCGAGGCGGCGAACAGCGGCCCGGCCAAGGACCTCGAGAAGAACATGCGCGCCCTGCTCGCGCAGGGCTTCAGCAAGCTCGATCTGGTGACGCGCGAAGAGTTCGATATTCAAACTCAAGTGCTGGCCCGCGCACGCGAGCAACTGAGCGCGCTGGAAGCACGCGTCGCGGAACTGGAAGCACGCAACAAATAAAATTTCCCCGTTGATGGAGCGAGCTTGCTCGCGAAATAGCAGCGATATTCGCGGGCAAGCTCGCTCCTACACGTGGTCATAACCTTGGAGGATTGTTGTGAGCCTCGCAGTGCTCTACAGCCGCGCGTTGTCCGGTATGGAGGCCGAACTGGTCACCGTCGAGGTGCATCTCGCCAACGGCTTGCCCAGTTTCACGATCGTCGGACTGCCCGAGACCGAGGTCAAGGAAAGCAAGGATCGTGTACGGGCCGCGCTGCAGAATTGCCAGTTCGATTTTCCGGCACGGCGCATTACCGTCAACCTCGCGCCCGCAGACCTGCCCAAGGAAAGCGGGCGCTTCGACCTGCCGATCGCGCTGGGCATACTCGCCGCGACCGGACAGATACCCGCCGACCACCTGAACGATTACGAATTTGCCGGAGAACTGGCGCTGACGGGTGAACTGCGTCCGATACGCGGCGCACTGGCGATGACCTATCGCGCGGTGAACAGCGGCCGCGCTTTCATCCTGCCGCAGGCCAATGCCGCCGAGGCGGCGCTGGTGGAAGACGCCACCGTGTACGCCGCGCAGTCGCTGTTGCAGGTCGCGGCTCACCTCGCCGGACGCGAAAACATCGTACCCTACGTCAGCCAGCCGCAAACGATACAGCCGCATTACCCGGACATGCGCGAGGTGAAGGGGCAGGCACAGGTCAAGCGTGCGCTGGAGATCGCCGCCGCAGGCGGGCACAGCGTGCTGATGGTCGGGCCTCCCGGCACCGGCAAATCGATGCTGGCCGCGCGTTTCCCCGGCATCCTGCCGCAGATGTCCGAGGCCGAGGCACTGCAGAGCGCGGCGCTGCAATCGCTGGACGGCGGCTTCGATGTCAACAAATGGAAGACCCGTCCGTACCGTGCGCCGCACCACACCGCATCCGGCGTGGCGCTGGTCGGCGGCGGCGGCAATCCGCGTCCCGGCGAGATCTCGATGGCGCTGCACGGCGTGCTGTTCCTCGACGAGCTGCCGGAGTTCGAACGCAGCGTGCTGGAAGTGTTGCGCGAACCGCTGGAATCCGGCCACATCACGATCTCGCGCGCCGCGCGGCGCGCCGATTTCCCGGCGCAATTCCAGCTGATCGCGGCGATGAACCCCTGAGGTTTCGTTGTCAAACTACCACCATTTAAAGGAGGGGTTGAAGGGGAGGAGGAGGAGCCTGGCGGTTTCGGGGTGAACGGCGTACCTATCGGGGGTGTGGAGGTTGATGGAGCATAGAAGAGGTTGATCTCTACTTCATCATCATGAATGACGATCCGTTCCGTAATAGCCTCCACAATTCTACGTTTCTCTTCGTGAGGTAACGCTTTCCGTTCTCAGCTGTTGTGCCATTCACCGACCACTCCGGTATAAGAGGAAGATCAGCAAGCTTTGCTTTCACCCCCCATTCGTCTTCAAGTGCCAGTGCAAGCAGATTCGCTCTGGCTAATATGAACTGCCAATTAATTGGGTGACGCAATTGACGAACGGCGCTCCACTGCATGCTGGAGGCGCATAGTTTCTTACGTAGGCTGGGGAGTACGAGAGATAAAAACATTTCTGAGGACGGCCATCTCAGTTTGTTTTCCTGAAGCATCAAACCAACCAACAGACTCCCCCCAGAAACTGTTGAGATACGGCTCACACGTTCCAGCAACTGCCGTTCAGCGAAAAACTGTAGTACGCCAAGATGGAAAACCATTGCCCTCACGCCACCTCCAGAAAGCGCGAGTGCGATCAAAGGCGATTTAGAGCTATTCATCCTCTGACTTTCCCTTGAAGGATTTGTATGTCGCGTTCGCCGACAATCAGTGAGACTGCTGGCAACCCATCATCTGCCATTCCCAGTGCGAGGTAGACCAATTGCAAAATATCATCTTGGCTGGGATGACCTGAATGTCCTGAGGGATGGCTATGCCATTCCCCCAAATAGCCTACTACTCCTGCTGTTCGCTTCGCAGCATCTTCAACCGCTGTCGCTAATCCGACAACACCTCGCTCAAACGAAGTCCTACTAGACTTGCTATCTGTTGGCGCAGGCAAAGCATCGACAATAACCACAGAATTGATATTGAAGTCATAGTATCCGAGCAATATTCCACCAGTTTCGGTTGGAAAGCTCTTCAATCTCATAACTCGAAGTTTTTCTTCAATTCCAGCGTCAATAAACAGCTCTAATTCATCAAATTCCATTCTGCGCTCTGACGCAACAGGTACATCGTATGCTGCGATTGCTCCAGTCTGTACATTACGATCCCATACGCGAATCAGTGCATCTGGGTGTGAAGCTGCTTGCTGAACTTGTTCTGCCAGATTGCCTGCATGACTAGTTATTCGAGAGTACGGCATAACCGTCGAGATATCACGACAGCTGGCGCCACTCCAAAACGTTGCCAGATTGCCTTCAAGATGCTTGCGTCCCCAGTCATGGTTAATTAATGCACGGTAGTACTGTGCCTCAAGCGTTCTCAACCTTGTCGATCTATCCGCATTTTCAGCCAATAGAACTGCGGAGTTTCCGTCGGGCGTCACAAAGACAGAAAAATGGCGACCGATCGCATCATTGGTGCTGGCAAGGCGTGGGTACTCAAGTGTTGTTGAGGCATCAATCACTAGCTGTGCTTCTTTAAGTGTTTGCCATACTTTTTCTTGGGAGGTGTCGCAAGCGTCTGCAAACAATCCAATTACTTTGCTGGCCCCCTGCATTGCAGCATCGTGAAGTTCCACAGCCACATCAGTTTTGGTTGCGCCAATTTGATGTGCCAAAGCGACATGACGAGATAGGTTATGCGGCTTGATATGATCTTTGTCGACAACGGTCCATTGGCCCCAACCGCTACGCCCCCATAGATTTAACATCGCACTTCCCAGCGATCCTGCTCCTATAAGAACACCCTTATCCGTCACTACAGGGCGAGACTGGGAACTCCAGAATGTGGAAAAGTGCCTGTCCGCCGGATACGAAGAAGTACTGGTCGTCAGTACCAATGCGCGGCATCTGAAGTCTCTTGCGCGGTTCATTCCCGAAAACCTGGATGAAGCGGTGCGGGACAAAGTACGATTTTTCAGCCCCGAAGATTTTATTGAATATCTCGACCAGAGTAATTCCGTAACACCCACAACTTCAGAATCTACGGTTCGAGGATATAAGGTCAAGGTAACGCGGCAGGCGCTATCACCTGCCGATATTGCCGAACGGCGTAGCGCCGTAGCACAAGTAATCGCGCGGTCGCTGGCGAAAGCACAAAAAGAATGATGTGCTCACGCTAGAGAGCACTTACCGGCGGGCAAAAAGATAGATTGAAATGGTCGCCATGCCACCGGACGGTGGTCTAGCACGCTCCCCAGCGTTTGGGAATTCAAACATACGTTATGCCGGTGTACTATAAAATAACTAAAAAGAGTCTATACAAACATTGGAGAGGAGTGGCGATGAGCTTGGATTTGTATATAGGCAACAAGAATTATTCGTCGTGGTCATTGAGAGCTTGGCTTTTACTCAAGCATCTGGACGTACCATTCACGGAGCACATGGTGTCGGTTGCCGGGCGCGATTACAACCCTGCCTTACGACATATTGCTGCAAATGCCAAGGTGCCTTGCCTGCATGATGACGGATTTCAAATATGGGAAAGCCTCGCCATAGCTGAGTATCTGGCCGAGCAATATCCGAGTTTATGGCCAACCGACCCCAAAGCACGTGCTCGAGCGCGCAGCATTTCAGCAGAAATGCATTCAGGTTTCGCCAATCTGCGAAAAGCGATGCCAATGAATCTGAAATTCAGGCTCAAGGGAAAACCGGCCGATGCGGTGGTACTGCGGGATATCGACCGCATTGTCGAGCTATGGACTGAAGCCCGCACCCAATTTGCAACCTCTGACGGGCCCTACTTGTTCGGCGCTTTCTCGGTGGCCGATGGGATGTATGCGCCCATCGTCTGGCGCTTCCACATCTACAACGTACTGCTGCCTCCCATAACATCAGCCTATCGGGATGTGATGTTGGCTCACCCTGCCATGCAGGAATGGTACGCGGCGGCGCTTCAGGAAACCGAAGCGCATGCGCATTACGACGACCTGGCAAAGGAATATGGCGGGCCTCGTTAAAACAAAGCAGGAATTGTCCCAATTCATCCACACTGCAAGCTGGAGGCCATGATGCAAACTATAGCAAAGACACCCGCACCACCATATTACGCGGTGATTTTCAGCTCTATCCGTACTGACGGCGACAACGGTTATGGTGACACAGCAAATAGGATGTTTGAGCTTGCCTCAAGCCAGCTCGGATTCCTCGGCTTCGAGACTGCCCGTCAGGAAATCGGAATCTCCGTTTCGTATTGGACCAGCCTTGAGGCAATTCAATCGTGGAAAGAAAACGCCGAGCATCGCGAAACACAGAAAAAAGCAAAAGCCTGGTATAGCAGCTTCCGCGTTCGTGTTTGCCGGGTGGAAAAAGAATATGGCTTTTAGTGACCCACCCAAAATAATGAAACTATGCTCAAATTGGGCGGCACAGAATCGCCCGCGTCTCCACGTTATGCATTTAATTATAATTGGTGGCCGTGAATGAATTTACACAATGGATCATGCCTTTGTGGCGATATTAATTACAAACTCAACTCAGAGATAAAAAAGGTGGTTAATTGCCACTGTAATTTTTGCCGGTCACATAGCGGAGCGGCATTCTCTACTTTTGCAGTTTTGCCTTTTGCATCACTTGAAATCACAAAGGGCCAGGAAAAATTAAACGCCTTTCAAGTGGGTGATGGAAAAAAACATTTTTGCAGCGTGTGCGGCACACCTATTTTTAACGTAAACAAAAAATATCCGGGTGCGTGCATGGTATATCTGGGCACGCTGGAAAAAGCCAGGGACATAACACCAGCGGTTAACATATGGTGCGAAAGTAAATTGGGGTGGGTAGATACCATGTCTTCTATCCACTCCCTGGCTCAGGGTATTGAGAGAAAAAATGCATAGCCTGCGCCCAAGCGTGTCTGCGCAAAGATCGCAGGGGCATTCCCCGACATCATTGGTGCTAAGCACCTAATACTAGCGTGAAGGCGCGGCTTCTTAACTTCATGCTGTTATGCGCTACATGAATAATGGCCTCGACAAATGGCTGAGTTAATTGAGTTCGAAACTGAACGCCTCCGCTTGCGCCAGTGGATCGCAGCCGATCGTGAACCATTTGCAGCGCTGAACGCTGACCCAAAAGTCATGGAATTTTTCCCCGCACCCCTTGAGCGTGCCGCAAGCGACGCAATGGCTGATCGTTGCCAGTCTCTGATCGCCGCACGTGGCTGGGGCTTTTGGGCCACCGAATCGAAGGAAACTAACCAATTCATCGGATTTGTTGGTTTGCACATTCCGATTCCCGAACTGCCGTTCTCTCCTTGCGTCGAAATCGGCTGGCGGCTAGCCTGTCCGTATTGGGGCAAGGGCTTTGCAACAGAGGCTGCAAGAGGCGCACTTCAAATTGGCTTCGAGCTACTTAGCCTGCCCGAGATCGTCTCCTTTGCCACCCTTTATAATCTCAGGTCACGCGCCGTTATGGAAAGGCTCGGAATGTGTGAGACTACAGAAATATTTGAGCACCCTCACATACCCGTGGGTAGTCCACTGCGCAAGCATTGCTTGTATCGATTGCCTCGTGAGCAATGGCTCCCTATGCCACAAACTTGAAAATGATAAATGATTATATTAAGAGACTACGCAATAGCTGACATTGATCGGTTTGCCGAACTGGCTAACAATGAAAACGTATCGAGGTATTTGATCTATACGTTTCCCTATCCATACACAAAACAGGACGCGGAATGGTGGATAAAAACCGGTTCCAAGGCGAATAATTCGGTAATTAAGGCAATCGAATATCGAGGAGAGTTTGTCGGTACCGTTGGCATTACGCCGCAAACAGGTTGGAAAGAGCACTCGGCAGAGATTGGTTACTGGGTCGGTGAAGAGTATTGGGGTAAGGGTATCGCCACTGAAGCACTACGTACAATGAGTGATCTTGTGTTTTCGACCATGAAATACAAAAAACTATTTGCACCTGTTCTTGGCCCAAACAAAGCTTCGATGAGGGTTCTTGAAAAGTGCGGGTATAGTTTAGAGGGCGTCCTAAAACATGAGGTTTTTAAAGGCGGACATTATTTCGATGGGCACTACTATGCCCAGTTTTACCCACAACCCGCTCAAGTGGGATTGCGCTAATCCGACAACCTGCAATAGGAGCATGCATGCAACACGTTTTAATCATTCATGAAGTGGAGGCCTATCCGGCGTGGAAGCTTGTTTTTGACCAAGCAGCCGATATTAGAAAACGCGCCGGAGAAATCAGCTACCAGTTGCTGCGATACGACAATGATACAAACAACATCGTCCACTTCTCCGAGTGGTCATCGTTGGACAATGCCCGGCGCTTCTTTGAGTCCCCGGAGTTGGTAGAAATCAGAAAAAAGGCTGGCGTAAAAGCCCCCGCCTTTATCTACCTAAAAGAGATAGAACGTGGTGTGTTATAGAACAACACTGCGTTAAAGCATGATACTAAAAGCGACATGCTTTTTACCTTTCGGTATTTTTAATATGGAATGGAAATTCTGAACAAACCAATTACAACGGGCGCGCATCATATCGGGCTTACCGTATCAAAGCTGGAAGAAAGCGCAAATTTCTTTACCTCCTTTGGCTTGGTATTTAAATACGTGTAACTTATTATTGCTTCCGCCCATCCCTTTCCATCCCTCTCTCCAGCACTTCAAAAATGCGCGGTGCCTGACATTGCGCCACATTGAAGCGCAGGAATGGCGCAGCCGTTTGGCTCAGGCTGAACACGTTGCCGGGGGCCAGCACGACACCTTCGTGCAACGCTTCACGCGACATCCTGGCGGAATCCAGCCCGTGTGGCAGACGCATCCAGAGAAACATCCCACCCTGCGGTTTCATCCAGGGAAAAATGCCGAGTTTTTCCAAACGGTGCAGCGTGTGTCCCATGGCGTCTGCCAACCGGCTGCGCAGCGCATCGACGTGGTGGCGATAGGTGCCTTGGCGCAGCAGGGAGTAAACCAGTTCAGCGCCAAGGTCGCTGTTGCTAAGCGTGGTGGCCAGTTTCAGGTCGACAATTTGTTCCGCCCAGTCTTGTCGAACCGCGATATAACCGCAGCGAGCCGATGCCGTTAGCACTTTCGAAAAACTGCCTACATGGATGACCCGGTTCAAGCCGTCGAATGACGCCAGTAGCGGCGAGGTGTTCTGCGCGAATTCGGCATAGATATCGTCCTCGATAATCAGCAAATCGTGGTCTTCCGCAAGTTTGAGCACGCGATGCGCGACGATAGGTGACAGCACTGCGCCAGTCGGATTGTGAAAAACTGTATTAGTAAGATACAGGCGCGGCTTATGCCGCGCCAGCAGTTCGGCCATCGCCTGTACATCAGGCCCCTGTTCAGTATAAGGAACGGCGATCAGTTGCACGCGATGCGCGCGCAGCAGCGCCTGAAAGTTGAAGTAGCCAGGATCGTCAATCAATACCGTATCGCCTGGCTCCAGCAAAAAGCGGCAAATAAGGTCGATGGCCTGAGTGCCGGAGTCGGTCAGGATGATCTGGCGCGCCGATGCCGCAACGCCGCGTTCGCAAAGGCGACGGCTGAGTTGTTCGCGCAATGCGAAGTGCCCATACGGATGTCCATATTCCAGTAATCCGGTTTGCGGATCTCTGGCCAATCGGCGCAAAGTGCGGCGAATTTCATCCTCCGGCAACCATGAAGGTGGGAGCCAACCGCAGCCAGGCTTGAGCATGTCACCGTTGGCTTCGAGCGACTGGCGAATAATCCAGAGCGGATCAATGCTACGGTCCCGTGCCGTCCCCACCTCGGCTAGCGACAAAGGCGGTAGGTGCCCGCACACATAAAAGCCCGAGCCACGTTTCGCAGTGATTACACCGTCGGCAGCCAGTCGATCATAGGCCTCGACGATTGTGTTTTTCGCGACATCCAAGCGCTCGGCCATCTGTCTAATGGAGGGCAACCGCTCTCCCGGCACCAACACGCGGGAGGCCAATTGCTCGCGTATGGTCTGCATCACCGCGTTTACGCGGGTGCCATCTTTTTGCTCTGCTTTGTTTCGCATCATGTGTACCCGTAATTTTTGTGTACAGTATCTTTGAATTGTACCCATCCGTCACTGTCGACCCAAGAGTTTTCGGGGGATGATGCAATCCTCTTTACGTGAAGTGGTGAGCATGAACATGGACAAAGGATACAAGGGATGGGTCAGCGGGCTCCTGGGCGTACTGATTTTTAGCGGCACGCTTCCCGCCACCCGGGTAGCGGTCGCCACCTTCGACCCCATATTTTTTACCCTGGCGCGAGCAGCGATTGCCGGGTTGCTTGCTGCGTTGATCTTGTTAGTTCTGCGCCAACCACGCCCAGCGCGTAGCGACAGCCACGCTTTGCTGGTGGTAGCGCTTGGCGTGGTGATCGGCTTTCCGTTATTGCTTGCTCTGGCGTTGCGACACGTCAGCTCCGCACATGCCACGGTGTTCGTCGGGCTGTTGCCGATGGTCACGGTAATATTCGGCGTGTTGCGCGGCGACAAAAATCCGCGTTGGCTGTTCTGGCTATTCTCGTTGTCGGGAAGTCTGATCGTAGCTGGATTTGCCATGGGGCAAGACATCAGCGTTTCGGTGAGCGATGATTTGCTGATGTTGGCTGCGATTATTGTGTGCGGCCTGGGTTATGCCGAGGGCGCGCGTCTATCCCGTAGCATGGGCGGATGGCAGGTTATCTGTTGGGCACTGGTGTTGTCGCTGCCGTTGATGCTGCCGCTGTGCCTGTGGACATTGCCCGGCAATTTTCAACAAGCCACTTGGCCCGCATTACTGAGCCTCGGCTACGTCTCATTGTTCAGCATGCTGCTCGGATTCTTCTTCTGGTATCGCGGCCTGGCTATCGGCGGCATTGCATCCATCAGTCAGTTGCAATTGC
>JACPVZ010000029.1:0-9531 GCA_016197305.1 Nitrosomonadales bacterium
ATAATCATCTCTCAATATCGGTTTAAGTCATGCCAAATTGAAATATTTGAAATATGTGGCCTTTGTGCTGGTGATGTTCGGCTTCCTGCTGCAATGGCCGACGCTCATCACACTACTGATGTTCCCCATTCTGGTCTGGGTTTATGCGCGCCTGGCACGTGCCGAGGAGCGGGATGTCGAGGCGCGCTTTGGTGAGCAGTGGCGCGAGTATGCTGCCCGCACCCCGAGATTTATTCCGCGACGCGCCCAAGGTGCTTCATGAGCAAGAAAATCATTCTCGAATCAACCATCACTTGCCCGGAGTGCGGGCATAAACAAACGGAAACAATGCCGACTGACACTTGTCAGTGGTTCTACGAATGCAAGGCGTGCGGTGTTTTGCTCAAACCGAAGAAAGGGGATTGCTGTGTTTTCTGTTCTTATGGCACAACCCCTTGCCCGTCCATTCAGCAAGGAGGTGGTTCATGTTGTTCGTCTTAGCCATCACGGAATTATTTCTTGAGCGCTCCCGTTCTGGATCGCAGGGTGGTGGTGTGGAATGATCCCGGGTGGAGACAAATATATCTGGTTGGTTTGGTCGCTCGCTTTCCTCATTCCCTGGGGAATGTTGTATGCAGCCGTTCCTGAGCAGCGCCGTGTGATGTGGTGGAGCAGTTCGCTGACCGCGCTGTTCGGTTTGACCGAACCAATTTTTGTGCCGGAGTATTGGAACCCGCCCGGTCTGTTCGATCTGGCACAGCGCACCGGTTTTGATATTGAAAGCCTGGTTTTCTGTTTCGGTATCGGCGGGGTGGGAGCGGTGCTTTACAACGCACTGACCAGGAAAAACCTGATGCCAATGGCTGGTAACGAGCGTCACAGCCCGCGCCATCGCTTTCATCGCGTGGCGTTGGGCACGCCATTTGCGGTGTTCGTTGCACTGTATTTTCTGCCCTGGAATCCAATTTATCCCGGGATAGCCGCACTGTTTGCCGGCGGGGTATCCTGTGTGCTGTGCCGCCCCGATCTGGCCAGGAAAACTTTAATCGGCGGGGCGTTGTTTGCCGGGTTCTACCTGATCTTTCTAACCATGCTGGAAATGATGGCTCCCGGCTATATCGCACGGGTGTGGAATCTTCCGGCGCTCAGCGGTGTGATGTTTGGAGCTTTTCCAATCGAAGAACTATTGTTTGGCTTTGGTGTCGGGGCGTATTGGTCAGGGGTGTATGAGCACCTTGCCTGGCATCGCAGTAATTGATGAACGGTTTGCCGCACAGAGTTGTTCCAGCAACACATGAGGTGCATGGGTGTTTTTCTTTAATCTGAAAGGAGATGGTCATGAAAAAGTTACTGATTGGTAATATGGTTGCAGGGTTGCTGATGGGTACGCCAATGGCTTATGCAGATGATGCACACCATCCCGAGCAGGGCAGTACACCCGCGGCCAAGAGCGCACCTGACCAAGCCATGGGCAGCGGCGTTGCCGATGCGCAGATGGCCAAGGCGCAGGAACGCATGAAACAGGCGCAGGCGCTGATGGCCAGGCTGCGCGAGTCCAAGGACCCCGCGGAGCGTAAGAGGCTTATGCAAGAGCATATGCAGGCCATGCGTGACACCATGGGCATGATGCGCGGCATGAAGATGGGCATGATGGGCGGTGGCCAGGGCATGGGCATGATGGGCGGTGGCCAGGGCAAAGGGCCGGCTAAAACCGGCGGCATGATGCCGATGCATCAGATGATGGAAGATCGCATGGAGATGATGCAGATGATGATGGAACAGATGTTCGAGCGTCAGGAAATGCTCATGCAGGATGGCAAATAACTGACCGCTTCCTGGCGCAGCAGATGCGCCAGGACTTTCCAGAAAATCATGCAGGAGGCATATCATGAGCGAAATAGTCAAAGATCCGGTTTGTCACATGGAGGTTGCCGCGACATCGTTTGCGACCGAATATGCAGATATTGCTTATGCCTTTTGTTCGGCCCAATGCAAGGAACGATTTCTGGCGAAAAGCGCCGCCGCCTTTTGCTATCAACGCCGCTTGATGCGATACAGGCTGTACGCTTGCGGTGGAGTGCTGATGGGTGCCTCTTTCATTGTTTCCTCAATATTTGACACCGGTCGTGCAAACCGGAAAAGGTGCAGTGATGTTCGTTGAGCGCCAGCGTCTCGACGTCAAGGAGCTCGAAATCGGCGCTGAGTACATCGAAAAACTCATCGTTCGCCGTGCTGCCGCCTTTTTCTTCGCCTTCGAAAATCATAACCTGGGCGCATGGCGTGAGCGACCTGTTCGTCGAGCAGCTTGCCAAGGTTTGGTCACACCAGCAGCACTACATGGACTGAGCCGGGATGCGAAGCACAGCATAGCCGGTCACGTTACCCATCATGAACGTGATTTTTCTGCGATAAATCGGCGACCCGGTTTTATGTCAGGCCGAAACCTACGAACCCATTGGGTTTGCGGTACAGCCAATCGGCAAGTTGATTGGTTGTGAAGCATCGCTCGGCAGATATAATAGGGCTCGTTTTTTTACATTGAAGGATTGCAGGTATGGATGCCATCACATTGGAGCCAACATTGAAGTGGAGAGGCAGTTCTGCAATCCGCAAACCTAGGTGAAACAACTGCTTGAAGATGACGAGATTCGCGCGCAGGTGGCGGTGAGCAGTCCAAGGCCGAGCACGATGGGCGCATTATTGAAAAACGCATACGAGATGATCGAGCGTGGCGAGGACGGGCAGAGCAATGTGATTGAGTTGGATGCCTATAGACTGAAAAACGACTGCCAGTGAACCGCTAGCGAACTTGTTATGACCGCGCAACCGGACATAGGTACTGACAGTGAACCACACGAGACCACCGTCTGTTTTGCTGCGCTATGATTAACTGACCTGAATTCAAGTTGCCATGGCAGGGGCCTCTCAATGGTGACTTTCCAGTGCCAAGATTCGTCCGGACTGGCGGGAGCCAATTACCATCAAGCGTTGAAGTTCCCCTTTCGTGTCGTAGTGCTACTTCGCCTTATGCTGCTTCCGGGCATGCCAATTTTGTTACGTACCCGGTTGACTCCAATTGTATGCAAGTGCCATTTAGTTTTCGCGAATGACCGCCGTCCCATAATACGTCACCCTCGATACTCTCCATTGCGATCTCGCCTGATCGTAGTGGGCGTTGGTCTTCCTAATGCCGACTACCGCATTGGCACCAATGTCCCGCGCCTTCTTGGCCAGCCTGAGCAGTGCATCCTTTTCAGCGAGGTGGTATTCACAGTCTGATGCCGCCTCTATCGGCGAAAGCGCTTCTATGTAGCCAAGCGTCTTGGCGATCCTGATGCCAGGTACGTCGTCCGTTGTGACCAGCAGTATCTGATTCCTGATCAAATCGAGTTCACGCTCAAGTTTATCGAGCTTGGGTTCCGTCATAGATTTGGATTTGCGAATCCAGCGGAATAAGACTGCGCCAGCCAGAAATAGAGCGAACAGCGGTAGCGCGCCAAGTAGTCCGCCGGACTCAGTTACTGCTGCGATAGTCATGGGTGTCTCCAATCAGTTTTGACCCAGCTTCGCATAGTTCTTCAAAACTGCAAGTCAGCAAGGGGACATCTATTTGCAACTTGTCTCCATCTTGAGCCTTGAGAATCCGAAATGTGTCTTGGCTGGACGCATTTCGGAAATCGCTTCTCTGGTAGCGCCGATACAGTGGCGCCATGCATATCCGTTTTTTCAAACTGTCCGGGCGTTGGCTTCCCGGTGTCCTTTGGGCCATGGCAGCCTACCTGGCATTTTGTCGCTTCTATCTTGTGGCCTTGAATCTCACCGAAAGCCTGCCTGGAACAATTTTCCTGATTGAGAAAGGCATCATGCCGCAACGCGGTGAGCTGGTTGCTTTCAGATGGGAGGCTAACTGGCCTTACCCGCGCGGGTGCATCTTTGTCAAAAAGCTGGTCGGGTTGCCAGGCTCGGTTGTATCAGCGAGGGGAAGAGAGTTCTTCGTGGACGGCGCTCCGGTCGGGCGTGCGAAAGAACGAGCCAGAACTGGTGAGCCTCTGGATATTGGCCCGCGCGGGATGATTCCTGACGGGCACTACTACGTGGCCGGTTCCCATCCGGATAGTCTGGATTCGCGTTATCAGCTTACCGGCTGGGTTGGACAGGATCAGATTGTCGGGAAGGCGTACCGGGTTTTCTGACGTGGGACACATGGGATTTGTTGGGATGGGTAAAGAGATCGCTTCATTTGAAGTCACTCAAAGGTTACGACGGTTCTGGATCGCCGTTCTTCATCAGGCAATTGAAGATGCAATGGGCAACGTGAGGTCAGTCGATAATCAGGAGATCAGAATTGGTGGCATTCAGCGGGAAGCCTTGACGTGGATATTTAACGGCATTTCCAGAGCGGCCAATTCATTCGATTCGATCTGCCTCCTGATGGATATTGATCCGGATTGGGCGCGACAGCGCCTTCGTCTCGTGCCGGGGATTCGGCGTGGACTCGATAGCGCCGGATTGCAAGCTGGGCGGGGGAGGGCTGATTCTTGTTGAGCTTCCTCAAGAAGGCGATTCGTCGTGACAGTGAAAGTCTGGAGCCTGTCGTGATGCCCGCCCCGAGCGTATCTGTGCAGGATGAGAGCGACGAGGAAATTCCGCGCTACCCGCCGTTCATGAAGGGGCTGCCTGCAACAGACCCGGCAAAGCTCATCGAGACGCAACGAGAACTGGTTGATCAGATTCGCGAGGCCGCGTTTGCTTCTCCCGAAGTTTTCGAGCAGTTCTATATGGAGTCGCTGCGCCGGTTTGCCTGCTACGCG
Source organism: Nitrosomonadales bacterium (assembly GCA_016197305.1). GTDB lineage: Bacteria > Pseudomonadota > Gammaproteobacteria > Burkholderiales > Gallionellaceae > Gallionella. The sequence goes on from JACPVZ010000029.1 coordinate 4,791, forward strand.
CATCTCCTGCCGGCAAGCCAGACGCATCATCACAGGGGAGCAGGGGGACTGCTTCGCCATACGGCAGAGGTCGCTTTGTGGTCGCTCCAGTCGGGTAGCAGAGTGTTGTTGCCCGGAGAGCAGGCGCCGCGAAGACGCCGTGAGTTGGAGCCTCGCTGGCATCTTGCCGTATTCCTCGCCGCGCTTTGCCATGACGTGGGAAAGCCTGTGACCGATCTCGTCGTTACCAGCAGAGATGGCGGCCAGGTCTGGAACCCATACGCTGAAGATCTATACGCTTGGGCCAACAGGTATGGCGTGGATCGCTACTTTTTGCAATGGCGCGAAAATCGAGGCAAGAAGCATACGGTCGTTTCCCCGCTGATTGCGGAGCGCATTATTGGGCAGAATGTCATTACCTGGATTTCAGAGGGAGGTGACGAACTCGTGCTCTGGATGCTGGAAACTATCAACGGACATCCCAGTGCCGAGAATCCTATTCATGATCTGATCATTCGATCAGACCAGGCCAGTGTCGAACGAGACCTGCGCAGTCTCGGAGTTGCGTTTACCGGTTACGAGATCGGCCTTCCGGTGGAACGCTTCCTGCTGGATATCATGCGCAGGCTTGTCCGGGATGGGAGTTGGAGGATCAACGAACCCGGCTCCCGTCTCTGGCACATGGATGGGCATCTCTACTTGATCTGGCCAATCGCCGGTGAAGAAATCGCCGCCGTCATCAATCAGGAAAAAATACCGGGGCTGCCGCGAACTCCAAACAGCATCCTGGACATGCTCATTGATCGGAAGTTGGCGAACATCCGGGAAGATCAAGTTGAAGGGAATCGCTATTGGGTGATCGCTCCCGCTGTATTGGCCGAGAAGATACCCAACATCAGACTGACCGCCATCAGGCTGCGCGATACGACCATGGTTGTTGATCCTGCGCCGCCATCAGTTCAAGGAAAGGTTTTCGGCCAAGAGAAGCAGCTAAAGGATCAGCCCAATATTCCTGAATCACAATCGCCTGCTGTAATTGAACCACCGACCCCGCCAGCGTCCAGCCAGTTTTCCGATAAGCCAGAAAAGGCGGAGACCGCCAAGCTGATTCAGATAGATCAACTCGATGGCCCGGTCGGTGAAGCATTGAGATCGCTTGCCGATGACATTCAGTCCGGCAAGAAATCATCCGGGAGTTTGATCCACGTCGATTCTTCCGGAGCACTTTGCCTCAAGTGGCCTGACGCGCTAAATGGCTATGGACTGGAGAGCAAAGCCATTCTCGATGAGCTGTCGCGCCGGAGCTGGCTCGTTCTTGATCCGCTGTCGCCCTTCCGCAAGGTTGTGGAGATAGAGATTGAGAGCGGAGAGAAATGGAAGGTTGTTCGGCTTCAACCGGTAGTGAGGCAACTTATGGAGATTGGGGGAGTTCAATCAGAACCGGCTGCTTCACCGACGCAATCCAGTGTTTCCAGCCAACAGCAGCCGACAAAGCAGGGCGAGATCGAGATGGCGGGCGAAGATACGCGACTTGAAGCGATACAAAGTATCATTGCCACCTTGAGGGACGGAGTGAGAGAAGGCATCCTGACATCGGAACAGGATGGCGACTTTATCTGGATACCATCACGGAAGGCCGAACCATTGCTGATAGAGCGACTCAAGTTGAAGCGGGTGAAAATAATGCAACTGGGTGGCGTTGTTCCCGACGCGTTTATATCTCAAACCCGAAAAAAATCACATTGCTATCGAATACCAGCCATGCCGGCAACTGACTCGGCACCAGAACGATGAATGCATTGCAACGAACAGAGGTTGATCGCTTTCTTTCAAGCGGCAACCACGACAACTTATTCGAGGTGTGGCCCGGTGGTACGTTCGTGGATCGAGCGAGAAACGGGAGTACTGCAATGAAAGGTGCGCTCATTTCGGCGGTTCGGAAGCGGGCAGGGCATGCAGTCGCACCCTCATACCAAGAGGATGCCGATGTGGACATATTTGCCCGCGAAAAATTTACACCTATGGTGCGAGGGCTGTTTCCACAGGGTGAGCAATCGGTCATCCTCGACATGCTTGAGCGCTCGGTCGTTATTCTTACGCCAGCAGCCATAAATACAGCCATCGAAAAAGCGCGGTGGCTCAGTACGGCGTGGAAACTGGCGAACATTTACCTCGCAAGTTTGGATACAAAGCCGCTTACAGACAGCGCCCCAGATATTGTCGGTTTGAGCGAAGAGACGACCTGCTACGTGTCCATGAAGTATTTCAGCAACAATAATCCGCTCGAAGATTACGTGGTTCACGAAGCGGCTCATATTTTCCACAATTGCAAACGCGAGACGATCGGACTGCCCGCAATCCGTCGTCGTGAATGGCTGCTTGAGATTGATTACGCCAAACGCGAAACATTCGCCTATTCCTGCGAAGCCTATAGCCGCATTCTGGAGCTTGGCGAAACCCGCTCAGCGCGCAGCAGGCTTCTGTCAGAACTTGCCGAAGGGCCAATGCCGCCGGATGAGCGTGTTGAGGGGGCTGAATATGTCGATATTCTTCGAGAGGCCGTTGCCGCCAGAAATGGATGGAAGCGGATGCTTGATCGGTGTTCTCCCCCCAATCCGCCCCGCCGCATGTGAGCGTCTGTTTCGCATTCTGGATATATGGTCGTCGACCATAAGGGATGTGTAATATTGCTCTTGGCACGGGGTGGTTCGTTTCGACAGCAAAACCCGTCCTTACCCGTCCCTGCCTCAGTACAGAGATTACAGTTTTTGTTATATTTGTGACACAGTGTGGATAAGGAGTTTCGATTCGCGGGAAATGTCTGGATCATTCGGTTGCATACATTTCGACGCCACCATTTCGCGCAGTGTAGTCTCTTCAGCCAAAAATGCTTGGACTGCCACGGGATCAAATTGAGTGCCGCTCATGCTGACGATTTCCGCACGAGCCTGATCGAATGACAGTGCCTTGCGATAGGAACGATCAGAGGTCATCGCATCCAGCGTGTCAATTACCGCAAACAACCGCGTCCCCAGAGAAAGCTGTTCGCCTTTGAGCCCGCGCGGATAACCGCCTCCATCGAAACGTTCTTCATGGCTAAGGATGATTTCGGCGGCTTCTTCCATGCCCGGAATTTGCGCCACGATGCGGTATCCCTTTTCAGGATGCGTCCTCATTTCCAGCCATTCATCTTCGTTGAGCGTCCCCTGTTTCAATAAAATCGCATCCGCTATCCCGATCTTGCCTATGTCATGCAGCAAGGCGCCCCAGTAAATCTGGCGAAGTTGCTCGGTATCTGCGGTAAAGCGGTGCGCCAGCACCAAGGTATGGCAAGCCACCCGTTTGGAGTGTGCTCCAGTTTCATGCTCCCGGATGTCCAAAGCCTCTGCCATGGCTTCTGCAAAAGCCGCACTTGCCCCGTTCACATCTGCTTCCGCATTCATCTCATACTCCTCGTCATTCAACCTGTGGTTGGTTAATTATCCTTATCCGATTCGAGATGAACCGCACGAACAGCTCCCAATCATTTTGGTTGAAGACCGGCATGGCCTGTGCGGTTGTGCCACTTGTCATAGCAGGTCATGCCGCAGAAGTGGTACACGTAATCGTCCGCCTCGACGCTGACCGTGCCTGTGGGCGGAAGCTGGCCGCAACACTCGGCACAGGTCAGTTTGTGCTCTGTTGCCTCGCCGCAATCGGACGTTATCTTGCTATTGCTTGGGTCGGTATTCATCTTTCCTCCTTTCTGAATTCAACTGCCTATGTATCAGCAGCTCACCCCGCGCAGCAGGAAAGCTGCTCCACGTCTTTGGTGAACGTCTGCGCGCACAGCTTCAGCCCCTCGACCATCGTCAGATAGGGAAACAATTGGTCGGCCAAATCCTGTACGGTCATGCGCGCACGAATCGCAATGGCGGCGGTCTGGATGATCTCACCCGCTTCCGGCGTAACTGTCTGCACACCCAGCAGGCGCAGGCTCCCGGCTTCCGCGACAATCTTGATGAAACCGCGTGTGTCGAAATTGGCGAGTGCGCGCGGTACGTTGTCGAGCGACAGCGTGCGGCTGACAGTCTCGATGTTCTTCAGGTGCGCTTCCGCTTCGGAAAGCCCTACCGTCGCCACCTGCGGATCGGTGAATACCACGGCGGGCATGGTGGTCAGGTCGAGGCTGGCTTCGCCGCCGGTCATGTTGATGGCTGCGCGGGTGCCGGCGGCGGCTGCGACATAGACGAACTGCGGCTGGTCGGTGCAGTCGCCGGCTGCAAATATGTTTGGTGAACTGGTGCGCATCTGGTCGTCGATTACGATGGCATCTTGCGCGCTGATTGCCACACCAGCCGCATCCAATCCCAAGCTGCGCGTATTGGGTGAGCGACCAGTGGCCACCAACAATTTATCTGCTTGTATTTTGCCGTGGTTCGTGACCAGCTCAAACTCGCCGTTCGCATACGACACGGTACTGGCTTGTGTTTGCGTCAACACGTCGATGCCCTCCGTGCGGAATGCCTCAGTCACCGCTTCGCCGATGGCAGGGTCTTCGCGGAAGAACAGCGTATGACGAACTAGCATCGTCACTTTGCTGCCTAATCGGGCGAACGCTTGGGCCAGTTCCACTGCGACGACCGACGAACCGATCACCGCCAGACGTGGCGGGATGCTGTCGCTCGCCAAAGACTCAGTGGAAGTCCAGTATGGCGAGTCCTGCAAACCGGGAATTGGTGGGACGGCTGCGCTGGCGCCGGAGGCAACTAGGCAGCGGTCA
>JACPVZ010000029.1:9562-31944 GCA_016197305.1 Nitrosomonadales bacterium
AGGCAGCGGTCAAACGACACCTCGCGCTCGCCGCCTTTGGATAGGCGCACGATTAAAGTGTGGCTGTCCTTAAAACGAGCCTCGCCGCGCAGTAAGTTGATGTCCGGGGTGCTTTCCAGTATCCCTTCGTATTTTGCGTGGCGCAGTTCGTCCACGCGCGCCTGTTGTTGAGCGAGTAGTTGGCCGCGTAGGATAGTGGGCGCAACTGCCGAGATGCCGCCATCGAACGGGCTGCTCGTGCGCAGGTGGGCGATGTGGGCCGCCCGGATCATGATCTTGGACGGCACGCAGCCGATGTTAACGCAAGTGCCGCCGATGACGCCGCGCTCGATCAGCGTCACCCGTGCGCCGCGCTCGACCGCTTTCAACGCGCACGCCATTGCCGCGCCGCCGCTGCCGATAACGGCAATGCGCAGCTTGGCCCCGGCTGCTTTGCTTGCTGCCGCGTCGTCCGAAACTATAACCTCAGCCGAGTAGCCCTTGGCTTCGACCGCACGCACCAGGGTATCTGTATTGATCTCGCTTTGCGCCGCTACGCTGGCAAGCCCATCGTGATAGGAAACAGATGCAGAGACGATTCCGGGCAGGCCGGACAAGGCGTTCTCTATGGTTCGCGCGCAATGTTCGCAAGTCATGCCGCTGATGCGCAGGGTAGTGTTGTTCATATTTACTGACCTTTCGATGTTGGGCAGTTGGCATTTTCTGCGCAGTATGGCTTTGATTTGCGGTTGACGGCATAAATAATCAAACCGACAAAAAACAGCAGGGCGGGTATCAGTACGTAATCGAGATAGCCCACCCAGGCAGCCAAACCGACCGCGCCGAAAATGAGTACCAGCACGGGCGTGAAACAGCACAAGGCGGAGATGACCACCCCGATTGTGCCAGTTTTCAACAAGGTGGAGGTTTTCATCAGCGAGCTCCAGCAACACGAGATGGATAACCCGCGTCTTCGGTCGCTTTGGTAAGCGCCTTGACGGCGTGACCGACCTGCTGGCCGCAAAGGCCGGAGGGACGGGCAGTGCGGACATCATTGCAACGAGGAGGATGGCAAAAAATTTGAGTTTGCGAACCACCGTTATAAGGCTTGTTTGCGTGTATCGGTTCATGTCATCACTCCTTCAGTAGAAAAACGGTGCAAGGTAAGGAAAGGTCAGCGCGACGAGCACCAGCAACGCGACGATCCAGAAAGTGATTCTGTAAATATGCTTGATCTGCGGCAAGGCGCAAACTTCACCCGGTTTGCATTCGGCCTTTGAGCGATAAATACGTCGCCAAGCGAAGAACAGCGCTATCAATGCTGTGCCGATAAAAATCGGCCGGTAAGGTTCCAGCACTGACAGGTTGCCGATCCACGCACCGCTGAAGCCAAGTGTGATCAGTACCAGCGGACCGAGGCAGCAGGTCGAGGCCAGGATGGCGGCCACGCCGCCTGCGAAGAGCGCGCCGCGACCGGTTTTTGTTCCAGACATGTGAACCCTCCATTTTAAAGATGTGCTAACCTTAAACCCGTAGTCAGCTACGGAGTCAAGCCTTATGAAAACGAGCAAAGCGAGTTTCGAGCAAGCGAAGCGCAACGGCCAAACGAACAAAGCGGGTTTCGCTAGAATGCGGGCGAAGAATTCAGAAGCGGGAATGACAATCGGACAATTAGCCGCCATTGGCGGCGTCAATGTGGAAACCATTCGTTATTATCAGCGGGAGAAGTTGCTGCCCACACCGAAACGCCTCCACAGTGCGATCCGGCGTTACGGTGAGGAAGAACTGAAGCACTTGCTGTTCATCAAGCGCGCGCAGGTACTCGGATTTTCACTGACAGAAATCACCTTGCTGCTCCAGTTGGCTGAAGGTGAGCATTGCGCGGAAACGCAGGCACTGGCCGAGAAAAAACTTGATGTGATCAAACAAAAACTCGCGGATTTGCTCGCCATGGAATCCGCTCTGAAAAAACTCATTTCTGCCTGCCGCAGAGGAAAAGACGGCTGTGGTTGCCCGATAATTGATAGTCTGATTAGCGGAAAAAATAACGCCTAACCCGATAAATACAAGAACCGCCCCTTGTAGGGTAACAAGGAACAAGTACCTGCGCGGCGTGTTGTCAGAACCTCAAGCAGATCACAAACAAACCCGTAAAGCAAAACGCCCCACCATTTCTGGAGGGGCGTTTTGCTTTATTTAAGGAGCATGACGATAAACGAGCCGGATAGAAGTTGTGCGCGGCAATGGCAGCGCGGCGAAGAGGCCGAGTATGGAATACACATCGAATCTGATGTGACCTACGTTGCCGAAATGCGCCCTAAAAGTGCGTATTTCAAAAACCATCACCGCTATCTCGCGACCAGAATCGATCCTCATGTCGATTCACGTCAAACTCTTTGCCATGCTGCTTTTCAGCCTGATACCTATCGCACACGCTGAAGAACTCGGTGTCGTCGGGCCGACCTACGATATTGCCGAGCCGGATCTGCTGGAAGTCATCCAGTCGCGCCTCAATTGGATGGAGAAAAGCGGCGACCTTGCCAAGAAGCAAGGCGAATACCGAGATCATGTCATCGGTGCAGTCGAAAAGCCCAAACCTGTGTCCGGCCTCAAGGCGACAGCAGTCAAGCGTACTTTCTACTACGACCCAACGATGATTCTGGATCACGACATCCGAGGTGAGGATGGCGCGATCTTGTTTGTGCGCGGACTGAAGGTGAATCCGCTGGATCATGTTTCCCTTAGAGACAAACTCATCTTCTTTGACGGACGGGATCGCCGACAAGTCTCCTTTGCAAAACAGACGATGCGGAAGCTCAAAGGTGCGGCAAAGCCCATCATGGTTGCTGGCGAACCCTTGAATCTCATGCGTGACTGGAAGCGCCGGGTCTTCTACGACCAGGGCGGAGCGCTGGTTCGGCGCTTGGGTATTCGTCAGGTGCCAGCAGTAGTGACTCAAGACGGAAAAAGGCTGAGGGTCGATGAAGTCCTTCCGTGAATTCGTTCTCATCCTCGTGCTTGCAATCGCCATGGGGAGCTCGCAACCGGTGTTCGCAAGCGCGACCTGTACCGGTCGGTTTGCGAACCCGATTACGGATATTTGCTGGAGTTGCATGCTCCCGATCAGATTCGGTGGCCTTGATCTGGTTTCGATGGGGCAGGAAGACACACCCAACCCCGGCGGCTCCCCTGTTTGCATGTGCCCGGCGCAATTGCGGGTGGGGTTCAAGGTGAGCTTCTGGGAGCCGGTTCGTCGCGTGGATGTCGTGCGTCGTCCGTTTTGCATGACCAGTCTCGGTGGCGTTGAGCTGAATCCCGGGTTTGATGCGCCGCGAGGTTCGCGCTTCAGCCAAGATAGCACCTCGACCTCATCCTTCTATCAGGTGCATTGGTATGTCGATCCGATCATCTTCTGGTTGGAAGCCATCTTCGACAATGCCTGTCTGGAGCAGAGTTCCTTCGACGTGGCCTATCTCACCGAGCTCGATCCAATGTGGCACGACGATGAGCTGACGTTCATTTTCAATCCCGATGTCGCTCTGTTCGGCAATCTGCCGGCCCGTGCTGCCTGTGCTGCGGATTGTGTCGCGGCAACAGCAGGGTTTCCACTGAACACGTTGTTCTGGTGTGCGGGATGCCAAGGAAGCCTCTATCCCCTTAACGGAAACGTGCAGGCACATATTGGCGGTGTCCAGGCATCCAGTCTGGAGATGACGCGCCTGATTGCGAAGATGCATCGCGAGGGGCTGATGTGGGCGGCATCCGGCGAGGATGGGCTCTGCGGCTATTACCCGCAGCCGATTATGGACAAGACCGGCTACAAGTATCAGATGCTGTACCCGATCCCGCAGACGGCGCAGATTGCTGGCAAATGTTGCCAGCCCCTGGGGCGATCAACGGTCCTGTGGGGGGCAGGTAAGGAATATCCTTTTGAAGGCGAGGACTTCGCCTACATGGTTTTCCGAAAGCGCAACTGCTGTCAGGGAGCGTTTTGAAACCATGAATCAATATCGATGCGGCGTACTCATCGCGGCGTGTTTCCTGTCGAGCGCTGCATGGGCGCAGGCTGTGCTGCCAAGCGACGGCGACATGCGCGTGGCGCGGCAACGCATGGAGGAAGCTCTAAAGGGAATGGGGCCGGCAAGAGTAGCGAATCCGTTGTCTGTGCCAAAAACTGACGCATTACCGAAACCAGTAGCCAAGAGCCCGGACATCTCCCAGATCGCAGAGTCCTATCGTCGCATGTCTTCGCCACCCGCAGCAATGCCATCTGACATTCCCGAGCTGATGGTCTTCGTTTCGTTCTCGATGCCGAAGGAAGCGCTTGAGCGAATCGTCGCACAGTCAGAGAAGTCGGGCGCCGTCCTCGTGCTTCGAGGTCTCAAAGGCAACTCCCTGAGCCTAATGGGGGAGGAACTGGCCGCACTGGTCGGGAAGAGGAATGTCACGGCCATCATCCATCCCCCAGCCTTCAAACAGTTCAAGGTGGCTCAGGTACCGGCACTGGTAATTGCACGGTCCGGGCAAGCGACCAAGATCGGCGAGGACGGATGCGCTGCTCCGGCTAGTTATATCAAGGTTGATGGCGACGTTGGTCAGGACTACGCCCTTGATCTCATTGAGCGCCAAGCACCGACTTGGGCAGAAGCGGCAAGACGCTATGCCGCAAGATTGGCTGGATCTCGTCCGTGAGGTGCCTTTTTGTCTGGTGCATGGTTTTCATGGCGACCGCTACCAATGCGGTAGCGCAGGACTATGACTCAGGTACGGCATTCACCGAGGGCAGCGCGCTTGGATCAGACTCGATCAGTGGCACCTTTCAGGGCATCGGTAGCGGGAATGCCGTGTCCATGGTTCCAGGGTATGGGCAGAGCGCCACGCAAACCCAGTTGTTCCAAGGAGGGCAGGGGCAGCTATCTGGACCCGGTGTCACCAAGGTTACGGACTGCGCTAGCCAGGTGCCGGATGCCGACGCCTATAGGCGACAGGAGTGCGATGCGGTGAATTTTGTGGCACGCAACCCGAGCGTGCGGCCTGCCTTCTCGATTGACCGCGCTACCGATCCGCTGATCAGTCATGCCAACTCCATCGCCAGCAACCCAACCTTGCAGGTCACTGGCGTCAATATCGGGTCGACTACGGAGCAATGCCGTGTGGTAACGGAAACCACGCCGGCGACGTTTTCGACAGAAGTCTGTACCGAGTACCGGCCCGTGACCAGCAATTTATGCTCGACCGCCCGCCAGATCGCCGTCGATCAACATCATCTGTACCAATGTGTCGAGCAGATGCAAACGCTCAGTAATTCCACCTGCTACATCGGCCAGCAGATCGCGGTGAATACCAGCTACAACTACCAGTGCAACCAGACGGTGCAGGGATACGAAACATTGAGTTGCCGACGTGGGGTGTCGGCCACAGTCGGATTTGGGCAATGCACACCCGGCGCTTGGTTGGGCCGGACAGCGTTCATGGATTGCAGTTGGTGCGTAGACCCGTACATGGCCATGAATGTCTTCTGCGGAAGTGATGGCCTGTCGTATGTGGTGGAGCCTTACCGGTCCTATGACGGTGTCAATCGCTACGACTACAACTGGATCGGCTATCCATGGAATGGGAGCTACGGCCAGTTTCCGGTTCCGGTGGCTCCTGGGCAGTCGGTCACCGACCACTACGTCAGTAACCTCGGGTTCGGCTGCAATCTCTACGTATATTTCAGCGTCAGCTGCAACTCGACTACCTGCACGCCGTCGATGCGCAACGTCAGTTCCGGGTGCAATTCCTCCGGTGGAACTGGAACCGGTGCGCCACTCCAACTGCCGATGTCGAAAACTGTCAGCAGTTGGACTTCCAATGAGTGCGCCACTCTGCAACAGCGGGCACAGTAATGAGGGCACTGACGTTTGCAGCGCTGCTACTCATGACATCTGTGGGCCAAGCGGTCGCCGGGGATTGTCGACTGGAAAGCTCGACCTGCGTTGATAGCACCGCAAGCAAGACAATATCTGGTGTTGTTGTGACATTGGCCGACGTAGGCGGCTGTTGGGAGTTCCAGGATAACTACACCTGCATCAAACCCGATTCGATTGATTACTGTTCGGCTCTGACGGCGGCTGGTTGCGCGCAGGTCAGTTCAACTTGCAGCGATACCGCCTTCAATGACACCTGCAATACTTACACGAAGACATTTCGGTGTGGCTCCAGTCAGGGAGCCCCCGCCAATACAGTTAGCCTCGATAACACCTATACGCTGGCAACGGACACCATGAACACCAGTCAGTGCAGCAGCTATGACCAAAATTCACTATGCCGTCTGGCGGCGCATACTTGTGTCGACTCGACACCATGCAAGGTTGATCCCAGCGGAGCGACGGTGTGTCTAGCCGGTGTGACACCGCCGGTGGGCGGGCTTAACTCCACGGCGACATGCTGGCAATATCAGGATGACTATTCCTGCATTGCCGAGAATCATATCGACTATTGTGCCGCCATCAAAGCCACACAAGGGTGTGTATTGGTCAGTTCGACATGCGACAGCACGGCATTCGACGGGTCATGCAACCAATACACCCGACAGTATCAATGCACCAACGTCACGGCCTCGACGAGCACCCCGACGGTGGTTGAGCTCAATACGTCCTACACCATCACGTCGAACACACTGGATACCAGCCAGTGCAGCTCATTCGCGCAAAGCACCAATTGCGTCCATGCCGCGACGACCTGCACCGATAGCACACCATGTAAAACGATCAACGGCCTACAGGTATGCTTGACCACCGTATCCCCACTGTCGGCCGGTGCACAAAGTTCGGGGGATTCCTGCTGGGCTCGCTCTGAGGATTACACCTGTGCTGGCACGACGCTGACCAACGACTGCCAGGAGTTGATTGATCGGGGTTGTACGCAGGTCTCATCTCAATGTATTGACCAGTTGGATTCCGGGGCGTGTGACATGAGTGAAAGAACCTATTCATGCCAGACGTCCCCGGCATCACAGACCCAGCGCACGGTTTGCGATCAGCGATCGTTTTGCCAAGGTGGAACCGGGTGCTTCGATACCAGCAACCCTGCCGATCAGAATTTCGGGAAAGCGATGGCATCAATGGAGGCGGCGCGCGAGGCAGGCGTTTATGGTGCGGATCAACGACTGTTCACAGGCGTGGGGGAGCAGTGCCGCAAGAAGCTCTTTGGCTTGGTGAACTGCTGCAAGAAGGGCGGGGGCGGTGTGGCCAGGAGTAACAATGTGCTGATGTCGACGGTCATCCAGGGTGCTTTTGCCGGCGGTCAGATGGCGATCAATGCGGGCAGCAAATACATGTTCGACTTCATGTACCCCCAGTACTCCGGCTATATCGAAGCCGGCGCACAGGCAATGATTTCGTCGGAAGTGCTTTTTACACCTACAGATTTTCAGCCGTCGTTCAGCTTTTATGGAATGACATTTTCCACGGGAACGGTGACCAGCGGCCTGCTCGGTGGCCCCGTATATTCACTCGGATCGCTGGGTAGCTTCAATTTGTATTTTGATCCCTATTCTCTGGCGGCAGCAGTGGCAATTCAATTGATTTCGGAGCTTCTGTCGTGCGAGCAATCCGAGCAGCTTCTGGCGATGCACAGGGACGCCAACCTATGCGTTCATGTCGGGTCATTCTGCTCTGCGCGTGTGCCAATTATTAAAACCTGTATCGAGCAGACAGAATCGTATTGCTGCTTCAACTCCCGCCTGGCACGGATCATCAATGAACAGGGCAGGGGGCAGGTGGGCAAAGGATGGGGCAGTGCCGAGGGGCCAGACTGCTCTGGATTCACCACGACTGAGTTTGAGCAGCTTGATTTTTCTCGCATCGACATGAGCGAGTTCGTCCAGGAAATCTCCGCCAGTGTGAATGTACCAAGTGCTTCGTCTTTCGGGCAGAACGTCCAGAGCACCGTCCAGCAACGCGTCAATAGCTACTACAACCAATGAACCGACCTACGAAAACACTCACGATGGCTCTCTGCTTTTTCGCGCTTCTCGCGAGCAAGGATATTCTTGCGGCTGATTTGAAACAGCATCTGATCGCGGCGATTGATGCACCCAATGGCCAGTCCGACGGAGAGTTGAGTGGGCCAACGGCCGAATTTTTCAAGGCACAGACACATTCCTCTGCACCCGTGATGGTTCAGGTCAGGACGGTGAAGAAATTTGCCGAAGCGGGGTGTGCTCGCCTGCAAGCGACCTTGATGCAGGATGCGGTGCCGACCCAGGACGGAAAATTGATTCCGTTTGCAGTTCGCTACGAACTCAACTTATGCCGAAATGGGCAGCCGCCGACTGAAGGGATCGACCTCGATGCGGCATCACGAGTGCTTTCGCGCAATCAACCCATTCAAAAATGAGATAAGATTCACCTTTCATTAACAACCAACAGGGGAGTAACTCAATGAACAAATCCGATCTGATCGAAGCGCTGGCTACCAAAGCTGATTTGTCCAAGGCGGCCGCTGGCCGTGCCTTGGATGTTCTGATTAACGAGATTGTAACGGCTGTTGCCAAGGGAGATTCGGTAGCCTTGGTTGGCTTCGGCACATTCAAGTCGGCCGCGCGCGCGGCTCGCGAGGGCAAGAACCCGAGAACCGGTGAGAAACTCAAGATCGCAGCGACGACGGTGCCCAAGTTTTCTGCCGGTGCCACCTTCAAGCAGGCAGTCGCCAGCAAGGGTAAGGCCAAGAAAAAGTAAGTAGCCACGGGAACCCTCACAGGGTATACCGGCTAAAATAATCAACGAGCGTTTAGTTTGTCTTGCATTTTGGGTCAATGCGAGGCAAAATTCAACGCTCGTTTATCTTTATGGGGGCGTTATGGCACATAGAGAGGTTGCTATCTCCTCTGCCGCCGAGTTGGGAAAAATACTTCGTGCCGTTCGCAAGGAGTCCGGACTGACCCAACGCGATGCCGCAGCGCTATGCAATGTCAGCCTGCCATTTCTCAACGGTTTGGAGCAAGGGAAAGCTACCGCCCAGATCGGGAAAGTCTTGTCCGTCTGTAACCGCTTTGGCATTGATGTCAGGCTGAGGCTGCCGGGTGAAACGGCATGAGTGTTTTGATCGTCTCGGCCAATGGTGTGTCTGTTGGAACCTTGGAAGTCAAGAAAGGGCAGTGGAAATTCACCTACGCAACCGAGTGGAAGGATTATTCACTTTCGCCCAACTTTCCTATTGCCACCAAAAAGTATGAAGATACCGCGAACGACAAGCCGGTCGAGTGGTTCTTCGAGAATCTGTTGCCCGAAGGCCGACTGCGGGATCTGATCGCCACTCGGGACAGGATAGATCCTCGCGATACTTGGGCGCTTCTGGTCAGACATGGGCAGGACACAGCCGGGGCGCTGTCGCTGATCCCCGAAGGACTCGCGGCAGCGACAAAGGAGATTCTGGTGCCACTTTCACAAGAGGCACTACAGGAAAAGATCAAAGCCTCCAGAGCGCGCAATCTCCCCTTGATGGCATCATGGGACGAAATCCGCATGTCCCTGGCGGGCGCTCAGGAAAAACTGGGGCTGCGTATTGACGCCAATGGCGCGATGTTCCTGCCAGAAGGTTCTGCGCCATCTACCCACATCGTCAAGCCGGAAAATGCCAGTGCGGATTTCCCATATTGCCCTGCGAATGAATTTTTCTGCATGCGCCTAGCTCATGAGCTGAAGGTTCCAGTACCTGCGGTTGGATTGCTGCACCTCACCGAACCGCTTTATGTCATCGAGCGGTTTGACCGGGAGCCATTGGAAAAGAGCGAAGAGAAGGGGGCTGTCCGGACATTCAGGCGGCTCCACCAGATAGATCTGTGTCAGGCGATGGGGGTCGCACCGTCAAAGAAATATGAGAGCGAAGGCGGCCTGGGTTTGCATCACTTGTTTGAAGTGCTTCGAGGCACCTTCATGGATCGTCCAGTCGTGGCTGCCAATGCCGTTGCCCAGTGGATTGCCTTCAACTATTTGATCGGCAATCTGGACGCACACGCGAAGAATATTGCCTTCCTGATGCGTGGTCAAAAAGCTGCGGTGGCACCGTTCTACGACATGCTGTGCGTAGAGGCATATCTGCCCAGACAAACCATGGCCATGTCTATCGCCGGAGAGAACAAGCCCGGCTGGGTGGAGGGGGCGCATTGGGATGCGATGGCCTATGAGGCCGGTGTGGCGCCCCGACTTGTTCGCGGTGTCTTGTCGCGCATGAGCGAGGACTTGCCAGAAGCGATCTCCAAGGTGATTGGAGATGAGCGGTTGTTGCCTGTCGAACGCGATTTCCTGCGAGAGAAAGTGCTTCCCGTCATTGAAGATCGAAGAGGCTTTGTTGCCGATGCGCTCAAGACCCGGCAGTCTACAATCGCTGAACTACTGACAAAGCGGGAATTTGATCCGTCGGTAGCGGAGCGTGAAAAATACGGAAGCATCGGCGCATCACCCTACGCGATAGATGTATGTTCCCTCGCACTGGAAACACGACGTGGTGTGTGGGTCGCGCAGCAGCAGATAAAGCACAAGGGAATTTCCAAGAAGAAACGGACAATTGGGGTAGTCGAGTTTCGCTATTTCACGGAAGCTCAAGGTAGATTTATGCATCTGCTGCCAAAGAGAGAAGACGATGAACTACCGACAATTTTACATTGAGGGTTGAAGCATGAACCGGTCCGATCTCATCAATCGTTTAGCCGAACTGCATCCGCAACTACTCGCCAAGGATGCTGACCTTGCCGTTAAAGTGATTCTGGATGCCATGTCCGAGGCGCTGTCACATGGAGGGCGTATCGAGATTCGGTGCTTCGGTAGTTTTGGTCTGAATTTCCGGCCCCCACGTCTGGGGCGAAATCCCAAGACCGGTGAAAAGGTGAAAGTGCCGGCCAAATATATGCCGCATTTCAAAACGGGTAAGGAGTTGCGTGAGCGCGTTATCCTTGCCGCAGGGAAATGATATAAAGCTTTGAAGCAGGGCGTGCGTCAGGAAGCGGGTTGAGATTCCACAAAGCGCTTATTCCAGGCCGCAGCAGACAATGCCTCTGTTTGACCAATAGGCCCCGTCGCACGGCACCCCATACACTCCACCATCCATCCGTTGATATCCACTTCAAGAGATTTGGTGTGTTGGCTACCGCAGAACGGACACGGGGCGAGATTGTTCATGGTTTCTTCGCTGGTTTGTCATCAGTATATGAAAATATGGAACGATGCGCTCGATCTCAATGATGGCGTTACCACTCCGTCACCCCCTTTGAGGGGATACGTTTCTGGAAAAGGATGCGCCCTCGTCGGCTTGCTGGCGAAGGCCATCAAGGTAGCTGGCCAGTTCGTTGATATGAACATACCGGCGACGGTCTCGAAGTATGGTGGGTATCGGGAAGACGCCTTTGCTGATCTGGTTGTGAGCAGTTCTGGGATTGATGCCGATTTCCTGTGCCGCAGCAGCGAGAGGGAGCAGCAATCCGCCGTGCCGGCTAGTCAGAAGGGCGAGGCTATCTTGGTGTTCAGTGGCGTGCATCCGATTCTTTCGCAATCATGGTTGTTCATCGTACCTCCACGCAAAAAAACAAGAGGTTGAAATGCGTCCTCCGAGTGCACATTTCAGCTCCGAATAATTTTGTGACATCCCTATGATTCCTGAATGGCCTATATCTTTCGATAGGCCATTTTCAAGACACAAGTCATTCCGTATCTGAAACGAGATTTGGGATTGATGTATGTGAATCGTGGGCTTCATAGAGATGAATACCTTTGACGTGGTTCGCGCTGCTGCCGGAGGAATGGCGGTGGTGCCAGAAAAGCAGGCAGGTGAGATTGTTGGTGGAATCTCGGTAAAGACTCTAAGAAACCTTAGAGCCGAAGGAAAAGAACTGCTCCCAACTATTGAGATTGGCGGTCGCCGGTATGTCTGTATCTCTGATATTGCTGAATTCATTGACCGGCGACGCCCCAAATCAATTCCTGTAGCATCATCGACTCCAACACTTCAAGCTGATCCGCCACCAAGACGGGTCGGTCGTCCCAAAAAATCCGAGTTACGCAAAGCGATGGATTTGCCTAATCGTGCTGGCAGATAGGCTACGGACTGGAACTAAATTAGCCACGTATCCACCGCGAACGCGGTACAAACAATCATCAGACAGTCCATATTGGTAGACTCAAAAATTGAGAGTCGGGATTGCTTACGTCAATTCAGAGACAAAACGGGGACAGTTGCGTGGGGATGCAGCGGGACATTCGGGGACAAAACGGGGACACTGACAGAGGAATATTTAAAATTATCCACAGGAAAGTGCCCGATAATCGATAAAGTTGGCGTGTGATTATTATAAATAATAAGCCCGTAACGCATTGAGCTATATGGGCTTTTATTGAATAACTGGCGGAGAGGGGGGGATTCGAACCCCCGTTGGGATATTATCCCAAACACGCTTTCCAGGCGTGCGACTTAAACCACTCATCCACCTCTCCGAAAGGGCGCGCAGGATAAACCAGAATGGCTTTTGCCGCAATCGGAATCACAAGGTTTTTCCGGTTGCCGGCAAATCCGCCGGAACGGCCTGGCTATGCCGCCTGGAAGCCGTTTTTCCAGATGCGCATTGCGGTGAATGCGCCGAGTTCGCTGGTATCGCTCAGCCCGCGCTGTTGCAGCGTTTGGACGATTGCCGGCCGGGTGCAGCGCAGGAAGGGGTTGGTGGCCTTTTCCAGCGCGATGTTGGACGGCAGCGTAGGCAGGTTGGCGTCACGCAGCCGCCGGGTGGCCTCGATGCGTTGTTGTATCGCCGGGTTGCCGGGCTCGCAGGCCAGCGCGAAGCGCAGGTTGGCAGCGGTGTATTCGTGCGCGCAGTACACTTGGGTGCTGTCCGGCAGTTGCGCCAGGCGTTGCAGCGAGTGGAGCAGTTGCGCCGGGGTGCCCTCGAAGTTGCGGCCGCATCCGGCACCGAACAGCACGTCGCCACAGAACACGCTGCCGGGGGTGAGGTAGGCGATGTGGTCGTCGAGGTGGCCGGGGACTTCGATGATGCCGAATGTGACGGCTGGTGCGGCCAGCTTGAGCCGATCGCCCTCGCGCAGGTCATCGGTGATGTGCGGGTTGCCGGGGATGCGCGGATTGCCGGAATGTCGCCGGCCATACACCGGCACGTTGTATACTTCGCGCAATTTTGCGATACCGTCGATGTGGTCGTGGTGGCGATGGGTGCACAGGATTGCGGTGAGTTCCAGGCGGTTTTTGGCCAGGAAGTCGAGCACCGGCGCGGCTTCGCCCGGGTCCACGACGGCGGCCTGGCCGCCGTCGTGGATTACCCAGATGTAGTTGTCTTGCAAGGCCGGAATGGCGGTAATGTTGATCACGGAGCGTATGGACTGTAGGCGATGCCTGATTGTAAGTTAAATGCGCAGAGTTTGAGCGAGTGGTTCGCCACCGAGCAGGGCGGCTATGTGCTGGCGCGCGAGCGGGCCTATTTCGACCGCACCGTGACCGGGGTGTTCGGCTATAACGCGCTGCAGCTGGGGCTGCCTGAGCATGATTTCCTGGACGGCAACCGGATCACGCTGCGCATCAGCGCCGGCAACCAGGCGGGGAAGGCGGTGCGGGCACGACACGGTGAGGCGGAGCCTGCTGGTGCGGGAGTGCCGCCCGCATCGCACCTCCTACCGCAATCGGCTGGCTACGCCAGTAACGTGTCGGAGGTGCGCCTGATCTGCACCGAGCTGCCGTTCGACAGCGACAGCATGGATTTGGTGCTGATCCCGCATGTGCTGGAATTCTCCGAACAGCCGCACCATGTGTTGCGCGAGGTGGCGCGGGTGCTGCGTCCGGAAGGCAACCTGATCATCAGCGGCTTCAATCCGCGCAGTTTGTGGGGTTTGCACCGCCTGCTCGGCCGGCGGCAGGGCTATCCCTGGCAGGGGCATTTCATTGCGCTGCCACGGCTGAAGGACTGGCTGGCGTTGCTGGGTTTCGAAGTCGCGGGAGGCCAGTTCGCCGCCTATGCGCCGCCGTTCCACCAGCGCAAATGGCTGGAGCGCTGCGCGTTCATGGAATCGGCGGGGGACCGCTGGTGGGCGGTCAGCGGCGGGGTATATTTTCTGCATGCGGTGAAGCGGGTGCACGGCATGCGCCTGATCAAGCCGAAATGGAACGAGGGGCTGGTGAGCCGGTTGCTGCCGGTCGCGCCCAAGATGAACAACAAGATCACACAATGCAGCAAGGCTGACCCGCAATGAACAAGGATATCGTCGAAGTCTTTACCGATGGCGCATGCAAGGGCAATCCCGGCGTGGGCGGCTGGGGTGCACTGCTGTGCGCCAAAGGCAAGGAACGCGAGCTGTTCGGCGGCGAGCTGCACACCACCAACAACCGCATGGAACTGATGGGGGCGATCGCCGCGCTGGAGGCGCTGACACGCCATTGCCATGTGCGCCTGCACACCGATTCCAAGTACGTGCAGCAGGGCATCAGCGAATGGATACACAACTGGAAGCGGCGCGGCTGGAAGACCTCGGACAAGAAGCCGGTGAAGAACGAGGACCTGTGGCGCAGGCTGGATGCGCTGGCGGCGCAGCACCAGATCGAATGGGTGTGGGTCAAGGGCCATGCCGGACATGACGGCAACGAGCGTGCCGACGAGCTGGCCAACCGCGGCGTGGAACTGGTTTCCGAAAAAACTTTTGGCCCGGCACCGGCAGGAGAATGACAATGCGTAAAATCGTGGTGGATACCGAAACGACAGGACTGGATCCGAAGCAGGGGCACCGCATCATCGAGCTGGCGGCGCTGGAGCTGGAAGGGCGCAAGGTCTCGATGCGCCGTTTCCATCGCTACCTGAATCCCGAGCGCGAGATCGATGCCGGTGCGGCGGCGGTGCACGGACTGACCTATGAGCGGCTGCAGAACGAGGCGAAGTTCGCCGACATCGCGGCCAGCTTCCTTGAGTTCATTGAAGGCGCCGAGCTGATCATCCACAATGCCCCGTTCGACATGGGTTTTCTGAACCACGAGCTGTCGCTGCTGGGCTTTCCGCCGCTGCAGAATGCGGTCGTGGATACGCTCAAGGTCGCGCGCGAGATGCATCCGGGCAAGAAGAACAGCCTGGATGCGCTGTGTTCGCGTTACGAGGTGGACAACGCGCATCGCAGCCTGCACGGCGCATTGCTGGATACCGAGCTTCTTGCCGAGGTGTATTTCGCGATGACGCGCGGCCAGCACAGCCTGCTCGACGATGCCGAAGCCCCGGTAATACGGAAGCCGGTGCAGTTGAGCACGGATGCGTCGCGTCCCAAGCTGCGCGTGCTGCAAGCCAGCGCGGAAGAGCTGGCCGAGCATGCGCAGCAACTGCTCGACATCGACAAAGCCAGCAAGGGCGCCTGCCTGTGGAAAAAACTCGAACCGGTTTCTTAACCATGCCGCGCATGGTGCGCCGCGGCATCGCGGCGGCAGCGATCCTGCTGTCGCTGTATGCCGCCGCGTGCGGCTATATGTGGGCCACCCAGGCCGAGCGGATCTTGGAACCGGAGGCCGCGCTGCAGACCACACCGGACCGGATGGGCATGCAGTTCGAGGAGCTGCATATCCCGGTGGGCAGCGGGGATGAGCGCGGCGAACTGTATGGCTGGTGGGTTCCATCGGTGTTGATGAACGCGCCGACCGTGCTGTACTTCCACGGCAACAACCGCAACATCGCCAACCATCTGGAACACACGCTGCATCTGCATCACTTGGGCTATAGCGTGCTGCTGGCGGACTATCGCGGCTACGGCAAGAGCAGCGGCGGCAAACCGAGTGAGGAAAAGATCTATCAGGATGCCGAGGCGGCCTGGCAATACCTGATCAGGGAACGCGGCGTGAAGCCGCAGAAGGCCTTCATCTACGGGCATTCTCTGGGCGGGGCGGTGGCGATCGACCTGGCTGTCCATCATCCCGAGGCGGCGGGTGTGATTGCCGAAAGCACCTTCACGTCGATGCAGGCGATGGGCGAGCTGGAATATGGATACTTGCCGGTGGGCTGGCTGCTGCACCAGCGCTTCGATACGTTGCAGAAGATCGCCGGCCTGAAGATACCGCTGTTGCTGGTGCATGGCAGTTGGGATGAAAAAGTGCCGGTCGGGATGGCGCGGCAGCTCTATGAAGCCGCTCCGCAACCCAAGACGCTGCTGCTGGTCGAGGGCGGGGAACACAGCAACAGCAGCACGATAGGCTGGGTCGAGTACCGCACGGCGCTGTCGGCGTTCGTCAACAAATACGCGCATTAACCACTTACTTAACCGAATGGATGCTCAGTCGAGCAATATGGAATATTGATGAAAACAGACGTGATTATTATCGGCTCCGGCGCGGCCGGTTTGATGTGTGCGATGCAGGCCGGACAGCGCGGGCGTTCCGTGGTGCTGATCGACCATGCGAAGAAGCTCGCGGAAAAGATCCGCATCTCCGGAGGGGGGCGCTGCAACTTCACCAACTTGAATGCCAAACCGGAAAACTTCATTTCCACGAACCCGAACTTCTGCCGTTCGGCGCTGGCGCGCTACACGCCGCAGGATTTCATCGCGCTGCTGCAGAAGCACAACATCGGCTACCACGAGAAGACGCTGGGGCAGCTGTTCTGCAACGACGAGTCCGAGGCGGTGATCGCGATGCTGCGCAGCGAATGCGATGCGGCAGGCGTGAAGCGTTTCATGAATTGCGAGGTCGAGGAGATCAACTACACCCCGGCACCGGATGACTGGCAGGAGAAGAGAGTGGGGCACAAGTTCCATGTCAGCACCTCGCGCGAGGATTTCAACGCGACCTCGCTGGTGATCGCCACCGGCGGGCTGTCGATACCCAAGACCGGCGCGACGCCCTATGGCTACCATGTGGCCGAGCAATTCGGCATCCCGATCACCAAGCTCAAGCCGGGGCTGGTGCCGCTGACCTTCGCGCCGGATGACTGGAAGCCCTATGCCGAACTCACCGGCGTGTCTTTCGATGCGATCGTCAGCGTCGGCAAGCAGTCGTTCCGCGAGAACGTGCTGGTCACCCATCGCGGTCTGAGCGGCCCGGCGATCCTGCAAATATCGTCCTACTGGCAGCATGGCGAGGCGCTGCACATCAACATGCTGCCGGATATCGACATGGAAGCGCTGCTGGCCGAACACAAGACCAGCAAGAAACAGCTCGCCAAGTTCCTGACGCAATGGTTCGCGAAGAGCTTCGCCGATGTGTGGTGCGCGCAGCTTGCCGAGCGCACCGGTATCGAGAACAAGCCACTCAACCAGTACAACGACAAGCAGCGCAAGCTGATCGCCGCGCAGCTGCACGACTGGCAGGTCACGCCGTCCGGCACGATGGGTTACGCCAAGGCCGAAGTGACCTGCGGCGGGATCGACACCCACGCGCTATCGTCCAAGACGATGGAGTGCATCGAAGTGCCCGGCCTGTATTTCATCGGCGAGGTGGTGGATGTCACCGGCCAGCTAGGCGGTTACAATTTCCAGTGGGCTTGGGCGTCCGGCTACGCGGCGGGGCAAGCCGTTTAGTGCTATAGTTTTCGCCTGTTGTTTGACATTGCATTAAGGAGGAACTGACGATGCGTACTCTATTGATGATATTGCTGGCTGTGCTGTTGAGCGGCTGCGGTTACAACACCTTCCAAACCACCGACGAGCAGATCAAGGCGAGCTGGGCCGAGGTGCTGAACCAGTACCAGCGCCGTTCGGACCTGATTCCCAACCTGGTCAATACCGTCAAAGGCTATGCCGCACAGGAGCAGGCCGTGCTGCTGGGCGTCACCGAGGCGCGCGCCAGGGTCGGCAGCATCCAGGCGACGCCGGAGCTGATCAATGACGAGCAGGCCTTTGCCAAGTTCCAGGCGGCGCAGGGGCAGCTGACTTCGGCGCTGAGTCGTTTGCTGGTGGTGTCGGAGAATTACCCGCAACTGAAATCCGACGCGAACTTCCGCGACTTGCAGGCGCAACTGGAAGGCACCGAGAACCGCATCACCGTGGCGCGTAACCGCTATATCCAGGCGGTGAAGGAGTACAACGTCGCGGTACGTTCCTTCCCCGAAAACCTGACCGCGATGCTGTTTGGTTACAAGGTCAAGCCCTCGTTCACGGTGGAGAACGAGAAGGAAGTCTCCCGCGCGCCGGCGGTCAGCTTCGACGCGCCCAAGGCGGTTCCACCGAACGTTGCGGTGCCGGCAAAGTAAATGCATATCCTCTGGGCGCGAGTGGTTCTGCTTGCGCTACTGCTGACCGGCACAGCGCAGGCAGAAGTTGCTGTTCCTCCGCTCGTCCAGCGCGTCACCGATCTCACTGCGACGCTGGATGCGCGGCAAGCACAAGCGCTCGAATCCCGGCTTGCCGCATTCGAGGTGCAGAAGGGCGCGCAGCTCGCGGTGCTGATCGTGCCCACCACCCAACCGGAAACCATAGAGCAATACGGCATCCGCGTCGTCGAGGCGTGGAAGCTCGGGCGCAAGGGCGTGGACGATGGCGCGTTGCTGCTGGTCGCCAAGGAGGATCGCACGCTGCGCATCGAAGTGGGCTACGGCCTGGAAGGCGCGCTGAACGACGCGATCGCACATCGCATCGTCGACGAGGTCATAGCCCCGCGTTTCAAGCGCGGCGAGTTTTATTCTGGCATTGAGTCCGGTCTGACGGCGATGATGCAGGTGGTCAACGGCGAGCCTTTGCCGCCGCCGAAGCGCGCCGTTGCGACCGGGAAATATGACATCGAATCGCTGCTGTTCGTCGCGTTTGGGTTGGTGGTCGTCGTGGGTGGCATGCTGCGCGCGCTGCTCGGGCGTTTTCCCGCTGCGCTGCTGATGGCAGGAGCGCTGGGTGTGCTCGCCTGGCTAGTGGTCGCGCAGATGGTGGTTGCGGTAATCGTTGGGTTCATGGCGTTCGTCTTCGTGCTGCTGGGGGGCGGGGGGCGCGGCTTCGGGGGGTATGGCGGTGGATTCGGACACGGTGGCGGAGGCGGATTCGGTGGAGGCTTTGGGGGCGGCGGTGGCGGATTCGGCGGTGGCGGGGCATCGGGGCGATGGTAATGAATTTCAAACGAACAATGCGACATCTGTCGACTGGCCGCGCGGCGGTGCGCCGTGTTTTTCCCGCGCACGCACTGGATGCGATCGCGCGCGCAATCAGCGCAACGGAAGCGCGGCATGACGGACAGATACGTTTCGCGGTCGAGGCCGCGCTGGACTTTAAGCCATTGCTGGTCGGGCAGACCGCGCAGCAACGGGCCATCGAGGTTTTTTCCGAGTTGCGCGTCTGGGATACCGAGCACAACAACGGCGTGCTGATCTATCTGTTGCTGGCGGACCGCGATGTCGAGATCGTCGCAGATCGTGGTATTTACGCCAGGCTGGGCAAAGAATCATGGGAAGCGATCTGTCAGGAAATGGAAACGGCGTTCCGCGCGGGAAATTTTGAGGCGGGCGTGCTCGCCGGCATCCATGCCGTCGGCGAACATCTGGCGCATCACTTTCCGCCGCGTAGTGGCAAGGCCAACGAGTTGCCGGATCGTCCTGTGCTGTTGTAGTTGATGGTGCCCTTTTTAAGGAGAACCAGCCATGAATCAAAATGCCGATGTGCCAACCAGGCAGCGCAATATCTGGATACGCGGATTGTTCATGCTGCTGATGGCCCTGGCGTTCCAGGTGAGCGGCACGGTGCTGTGCTTCGTCACCGTGATTCAATTTTTGATGACGTTGCTGAACGACACGCCCAATGCCCGCCTGGTTGCATTCGGGCGCAGCCTGGGACGCTACCTGCAGCAGATCGTCGATTTCCTGACCTTCGCGACTGAAGCGCTGCCGTTCCCTTTCAACGATTGGCCGGCGGGTGATAGCAGTTCAGGGTAAGCTAGTTAGGCTTGTTGCTTAAGGGAAGTAAGCCCTTTTATATTTCAAATCGAGAAGATAAATCTGGGCGCAGCAAAGCGGACAATGGTGAAGGGCGGCAGTGTGCCAATTGTGGAACTTCCTCATCTATCTTAGAAATTTACGAACCAAACTGCCTGTATATTCTGTCAGCACCCATAAAATGGTCGGCGTGGTCTAATTGGCACCTGAGATTTTCTCTGTAGGTCTAATAAATGCTAGGTACTCATCATGATTGAAGTTGAGTTGGCAGATTCGTATGTAGTTAAAGGGAGTCGGCTGTCTGTTCGTGTATCGCACCCGCAGGTATTGGAATATCGTCAGCTTCAAGTTGAAGTATTTGAGTTGGTGTTGCAAATCCATCTCCAAGGCTTGGCTTTGGCACGACCCCGACTAGGTTGGAAGAACACGCTGCTCAGGTTGAAATCGATTCGCAACACCTTTCTTTCGGAACCTATGAAATACGTTTGATACGGTTACATGATCCTATAGATTCGAGCCTGGCTCCTCAAGTTGACTTTGTGCCACACAGAAACTATACGAGACAGCTATTCGTGGTAGTAGCGTCACCTGAGCCCCAACATACAGCATCAACCCTGCTAGCTGAAGTTCAACAACGTGAAGCGGAATTAGAGAGCGAATTTCTATCGCTAGTTGATATCCGTAATCATGAGTCATCCAACGCATCTGAGTATTGTGTTTTCGTCTTTATTCGCGAAGTACTAATCGGAACTGCAATACGTTTTCGTAACTTCGAATTAGTGCCGACTCAAAGCGGCCTAGACTCGAGAGACCCTCTGGACTTTGTAAATTGGTTCCTTCGGGAACGTACATTAACGAGACTGCAATTCGTCTACGAGGATGTCTTGGCAGAGCGGTCGCGTCAGTCAAGTCCAGTTTGTGTGGTGCACTTTCCTGCAATAGTTTCCTCGTCAATCGAGGAAGTACGGGATTATTGCATCGAACAAACTAGCAAGTTGTTACTGGCACTATCCCTGTCTAGGGATGCGGGTGGAATTGCGTTTGAAGTGGTTGTACTGGATCGTCGAATTGGGAATGCAACAAAGTTTTCGATAACCCCCTCTTATGTTGGAAACCTCCTTACCGGACAACTATCAGGCGAATCTGCAGAAAGATTAGACGCTTATCTTGATGGGCTTTCGCGCGACCCGATTAATGGTTTTCTGGTTGGTCTATATAGAGAGGCGAGACGAGATCGGAGTCCAGATTTTCAGTACGTTCGATTCTGGCAAATCCTCGAAACCATGGCTGAAAGCAATAATTACGACCCAACCTCTCCATTGCTCGACTACGAGAACAACGTGTTAATGGATGGAAACCAGCCTAGGCAAAGCAAAGGCAGCGTAAACATCGTTTTCAGGCTGCTTCGTGATACGGGAATCGGTTCGACAAATGAAACATGGAAGAAGGTCAATGTTTGGTTTGCATTTCGAAATGCGGTTGCACACCATGGCTCGGTTGCCCGATATCCAGAGTTGTCTCGCGCCAGCGCAAAAGCATGGGCAGAGCTGGGCCATGAGGAGATTACTAGGGCTTCTGGCCATGACAGGTTTCTGTGGGAACTCAAAGAGGATACAAAGCTATTGTTGATGCGTAGGTTGGTGGGTGCGTAAGCACCTAACAAATCGTTCCAGCGGACCGCCTTTCTCGACCATTGGACTCAAACGTTACGTTGATGTCCACTTCGGAGAAATTGCGAACGACTGCAATGGGTCGGGTGTTGCCGGTCAGAATCATAAATTACTTTCCCGAAACCGGATCGCCACGGTAATAAAACGGCAAGCCGGCATTTCCTAATGCTGCGCTGCCGGTGTGATGCGCACATCGACCGTCATGCCGAGCTTGAGCGGGGTTGCTTCGAGCAGCGCAATTTTTACCTGAATAATCTTCAGGCCGAGGTTGACCGCCGGGTTGTTGGGTTTGATCTCGCGTTTTCCGACATAGTGGGCGATTTCTTCGACGCGCCCCTTAAATACCTTTCCCGGATAGGCGTAGGCGCTGATCTCCACCGGATCGCCGATGTTCAGGCGGCCGGCATCGGTCTCGTCCACCTCTGCATTGATGCGCAGCTGGCTGGTGTCGGCGATCACCGCGATGGGTTTTTCCGGGATCACCACTTCGCCCACGTCGAGATAGCGTTCGATCAGGGTGCCGCCGATCGGCGAGACCACGCGGGTCTTATCCAGCAGCGAGCGCACATAATGCACGTTGGATTCGGCCTCTCTCACACTTGCCGTCGCAACCCCGGTGGCGCTTTCGGCATTGTCGAGCGCGGCCTGCGACACAAACTTTTCCCGGTGTAGCCGGCCTATGCGGTTGAATTCCTTTTCTGCACGCCTACGCTCGGATTGTGTACGTTGCAAGGCCGCCTCGGCCTGATGTAATTGGGCGGTTATATCTTTTGAGTCCAGCAGCGCGATCACCTGGCCTTTGTCGACATGATTTCCTTCATAAACCAAAAATTTTTCGATGCGTGCGATCATCTCGCTGCCGACTTCCATCTCCGCACCCG
>JACPVZ010000083.1 GCA_016197305.1 Nitrosomonadales bacterium
GATGCGCAGAAACGCGCGGCGTATGACCAGTATGGTCATGCCGCGTTTGAAGCGGGCGGCATGGGCGGCGGCAATCCGTTTGGCGCTGGCGGTGCGGGCGCACAAGGCTTCGATTTTTCGGATATTTTCGGCGACATCTTCGGCGGTGGCCGGGGCGGCTCGGGGCGCAGCAATGTGCAACGCGGTGCCGACCTGCGCTACAACCTGGAAATCACGCTGGAACAGGCCGCGCGCGGCACCGAGACGCAAATCCGCGTACCGACCATGGAAGAGTGCGACACCTGTCATGGTTCGGGCGCAAAACCCGGCACTGCCCCGACCACTTGCACCACCTGCGGCGGGCATGGCCATGTGCGCATGCAGCAGGGCTTCTTCTCAATCCAGCAGACCTGCCCGCGCTGCCACGGCAACGGCAAGATGATCAGTTCGCCGTGCAAGGACTGCAACGGCAACGGCCGCATCAAGCAGCACAAGACGCTGTCGGTCAAGATCCCGGCCGGGGTGGACAACGACGACCGTATCCGCCTGTCAGGCGAAGGCGAGCATGGCGTCAACGGCGGGCCGCCCGGCGACCTGTATGTGGTGATCCACACCAAGCCGCATGCGGTGTTTCAGCGCGACCACAACGACCTGCATTGCGAAATGCCGATCAGCTTCAGCACCGCAGCGCTGGGCGGCGAGATCGAGATCCCTACGCTGGACGGCAAGGCGAGCATCAAGATTCCCGCCGAGACCCAGAGCGGCAAGATCTTCCGTCTGCGCGGCAAAGGCATCAAGGGTGTGCGCAGCACCACGCACGGCGACCTGCATTGCCACGTGGTCGTGGAGACACCGGTGAACCTGACCGACCGCCAGAAGGAGTTGCTGCGCGAATTTGAGGCGATCAACAGCGAGGACAGCGACCACCATAACCCCCGCGCCAAATCATGGATGGACAAAGTGAAGGATTTCTTCGGCTAGCAGCCGATAACTTCTTCACTGTGCGGCGAAGGCTCTCATACTGGCGACGCGCTGCTTCGCCTACAGCACATAATTGAAGATCGCAATGTAATGGGATGTGCTGCCGGCAAGCACAAACAGGTGCCAGATGCCGTGCGCATGGGTCATGCGTGTGTCGATCACGTAAAACGCGATGCCTGCCGTATAGAACAGGCCGCCCGCCACGAGCCAGGCAAGCCCGTCCGGTCCCAGTGCCTGCAACAACTGATCCACGGCCACCAGCGCCACCCAGCCCATCACAACGTAGATCGCCACTGACAGAATGCGCGCTCCTTGCCTCGGCCTCATCTCCTGCATCATGCCCAGCATCGCGAGGCCCCATATTGCCCCAAGCAGCGGCCAGCCCAACGAAGCGCGTAGCGTCACCAGACAGAACGGGGTGTAAGTACCGGCAATCAGCAGATAGATACCGTGATGGTCCAGCTTGCGCAGGATATTTTTGGCGCGCCCTCGCAGGCTGTGATAAAGCGCGGAAATGCTGTACAGCAACACCAGCGTCCCACCGTAAATCGACATACCCGCCACTCTCCAGGGGTCACCGCCCTGCACCGCCTGCATGATCAGCACCACAGCACCGACGAACGCCAGCAAGGCGCCAGCCAGATGAGTCCAGGCGTTAAACCTTTCTCCGTAGTACATGCAATCCGCAGCCTGTGTTTATCGCACCTGCCGCACCATGACAGGACGCTGCCGTATTGTCATCCGGCCGCCGGGAATTCCTGAGACATATTCCTAGCATGCCGCCTTGAGCATTTGTTCCACATACCTGGCCACACCCTGCTCCACGGACAGGAACGACTCGGCATAACCAGTGCCGCGCAATGCCCCAATGTCAGCCTGAGTGTAGCTCTGATATTTGCCACGCAGCTGTTCTGGAAAGGGGATGTAACCGATCAGCCCCTGCTGGTGCAGTTCGGTGATCGTCAATGCCTCTTTTCCCTCTGCGGCACGCAAGGTGTTGATCGTCGCCACCGCCACATCGTTGAAACTCTGCGCCTGCCCGGTGCCGAGGTTGAAGATGCCGGCTTTATGCGGGTTGTCGAGGAAATACATGTTGACCTTGACGACATCTTCGATCGAGACGAAATCGCGCAGCTGCCCGCCATCCGCGTAGCCGTCGCAGCCCTCGAACAGGCGCACCCGTCCCTCGGCGCGATACTGGTTGAAGAAGTGGTACGCGACCGAGGCCATGCGTCCCTTGTGTGCCTCGCGTGGACCGTACACGTTGAAGTAGCGCAAGCCGACGATCTGCGCGCTGCGTTTATGCCAGCGGCGGCGCACGATCTGGTCGAACAGGAACTTGGAGTAGGCGTAGATGTTCAGCGGCGCCTCGCATTCACGGCTCTCCTTGAACACGCTTCCGCCTCCGTACACCGAGGCGGAAGATGCATACAGGAACGGCACCTCTTCGTTCTGGCAGTAGTTCAGCAATTCCAGCGTGTACTGATAGTTGTTCTCCATCATGTAATGGCCATCGGTCTCCATCGTGTCGGAACAGGCTCCCTGGTGCAGCACCGCGGTGACCAATCCATCGAAGAAACCGTCCTGCAACCTTTCCAGGAAATCCTTCTTGTCGAGGTAATCGGCGATATCGCAATCCGCCAGATTCTTGAACTTGTCGGCATTCTTGAGATTATCCACCGCGATGATATTGCTTTCACCGCGCTGATTGAGCGCCTTGACCAGGTTGGAACCGATAAAGCCGGCAGCGCCGGTAACGATGTAGTACATGATGCACCCCTCTAAAATCAACCGTAGGGGCGTATGGCAATACGCCCTTTTTCGATATTTAACCAAGGGCGTATGCCATACGCCCCTACAGCATCATGTCCTGAATAATTTCTTCCCTGCTGACCACTGCCGTGCCCAGTTTGCCGACGACGATACCCGCCGCACGATTGGCGATGCGCATCGCATCGGGCAAACTCGCCCCGCTGGCCAGCATCACCGCCAGGGTAGCAATCACGGTATCGCCCGCGCCGCTGACATCGAACACCTCGCGCGTCTGGGTGGGCTCGTGCAGCGCTTCGTTGGCGCGATACAGACTCATCCCGTCCTCGCTGCGCGTGACCAGCAACGCGTCGAGCTGCAATTCGGTGCGCAGCCGCTCGGCTTTGGCATTGAGTTCGGCTTCGCTTTTCCAGCTCCCGGCCACCTCTCGGAACTCGCTGCGGTTCGGCGTCAGCAGTGTCGCACCGCGATAACGCACATAATCGTCGCCTTTGGGATCGACCAGCACCGGCTTGCCTGCGGCGCGCGCCAGCCGGATCATCTCGGCGATATGCGCCAGTCCACCCTTGCCATAATCGGACAGGATCACCACATCGGCCAGCGGCAACTGGCTGCGGAAATCCGCGAGTGCGGCATGCAGCACTTCGTGGCTGGGTGGCGTCTCGAAATCGATACGCAACAACTGCTGATGGCGCGCGATCGCGCGCAGCTTGATGATGGTCGAGATGCTGCTGTCGCGATGCAACAGCGCATTCAGATTGGAATGCTGCTTGAGCAGCCCCTCGAGACAGGCGCCCGCCTCGTCGTCGCCAACCACCGACAACAGCGTCGCATGTGCGCCGAGTGCCGCGATGTTGCGTGCCACGTTGGCCGCGCCGCCGGGGCGCTCTTCGACACGCTCGACCTTGAGCACCGGCACCGGCGCTTCCGGCGAGATGCGATTGACGTCGCCAAACCAGTAGCGGTCCAGCATCACGTCGCCAACCACCAGCACCTTCGCGCTCCCGAATTCCGGCAAAATGCTCATGCTCCCCCTCCGATTTCCCGATTGATCTCCAGCAGCGCCTGC
>JACPVZ010000116.1 GCA_016197305.1 Nitrosomonadales bacterium
GATGGGACGTTTGTAAGTCATCGGGTGAAGCAGGACCTTTCTACAGAGGGCGCACCGGTCATCGGTTGGATCGAGGCCGGGGAGACTCGCTCGGCGCGCTGGCGTTCGGAAAACGGCTCGCCACCGCCCAAGCGGGTGGTGCTGGCCGACGATAAGCTGAAGGCCGATGAGGCTTATCGCCTGGCCTGCGAGGGGACGGCGCTGTTGTGGCGCGGCGATTTCCAGAACGCGAAACAAATGTTGCAGGCATTGGCACGGCGCGCGGAACCCGGACGACGCAAGCCTGCCCGGAACCGGGACGAAGGAATTTCACCCCGCGAAGCATTCAACCTGCATCGTCAGGCACAGTCGCAGCGTGCGCGCATCCTCGGCATGCTGTTGCTGCCGCTGGATGCTGATTACACTATCCCGCTGCGTCGTGCGCCCGATGTGCGTCAGGCATGCGAGGAGGCCTATGGTGAAGCTGCTGGCGATTCGACCAGGCCATCTGGCCAAGTCGCTGGTTATGGCGCAGCGGCATCAGTGCTGTCGTTGCGCGAGCTGCTGGGCTTGATCGGCGCGCATGAATGGCACAAGAAGGGAGTGGCGATTCCGGCATTGGACGCGCGCATCCATCCCTGTTACGGCGTGTTCTCGCCGGCGCGCGGCGAATACGTGAACCTGGTAAATGAGGCGCCATTGCCCCCGGCTTTCCAAACGCCGGAGCTGGCCTTCGATATCGGCACCGGCACCGGTGTGCTGGCCGCGGTGCTGGCAATGCGTGGCATCAGGCGTGTGATCGCGACCGATCAGGATAGCCGTGCATTGGCCTGTGCACGCGACAACCTGGCCAGGCTGAGCCTGAGCGAACAGGTGGAAGTGGTGCAAGCCGATTTGTTCCCGGCAGGCAGAGCCCCGCTGATCGTGTGCAATCCGCCGTGGATACCGGCGCGGCCAAGCGCACCGATAGAATATGCGATCTTCGATCCGGACAGCCGCATGCTGCGCGGATTTTTACATGGACTGGCTGCTCACCTCGAGCCGTGCGGTGAGGGCTGGCTGGTCCTTTCGGATATCGCCGAGCATCTGGGTTTGCGTACCCGTGAGGAGCTGCTGGCACTCTTCGATGGATCGGGTTTGCGGGTGACAGGGCGCATCGATGTGAAGCCACAGCATTCCAAGGTGTCCGATACGAGCGATCCATTGCACGCCGCGCGGGCGGCGGAAGTGACCTCGCTGTGGCGGCTGGCGGTCAAAGCCTGATACGGCTGCTGTCGGGGAGAACGGCCTGCCGACTTCCAATTGGATTGGATCAAAGATGGGGGGGGCAGGGCGGATGCTCTGTTCCCCCATGCGCTTAAAGCAGCGGCACGATCAATAGGGCAACGATGTTGATGATCTTGATCAGCGGGTTTACCGCCGGTCCGGCGGTGTCCTTGTAGGGGTCGCCCACGGTGTCGCCGGTCACCGCGGCCTTGTGCGCTTCGCTACCCTTGCCGCCGTAGTTGCCTTCCTCGATGTATTTTTTCGCGTTATCCCAGGCGCCGCCGCCGGTGGTCATCGAGATCGCGACGAAGATGCCGGTGATGATGGTGCCGACCAGTACGCCGCCGAGCGCCTGTGCGCCCAGGGTCAGGCCGACGATCACCGGCACCGCGACCGGCAGCAGCGAGGGGACGATCATTTCGCGGATCGCGGCCTTGGTCAGCATGTCCACGCAGGTGCCGTATTCCGGCTTGCCTGTGCCTTCCATGATGCCGGGGATTTCCTTGAACTGGCGGCGCACTTCGACGACCACGCTACCGGCGGCGCGGCCGACTGCCTCCATGCCCATCGCGGCAAACAGGTATGGCACCATGCCGCCGATGAACAGGCCGATGATGACCATGTGGTTGGACAGGTCGAAGGTCAATGCGGGGCCGCCGTGGGTGGCGAGCGCGTGGGTGTAGTCGGCGAACAGCACCAGCGCGGCCAATCCGGCGGAGCCGATCGCGTAGCCCTTGGTCACGGCCTTGGTGGTGTTGCCCACCGCGTCCATCGGGTCGGTGATGTTGCGGATATTGTCCGGCAGGCCGGCCATCTCGGCGATGCCGCCGGCGTTGTCGGTGATCGGTCCGTAGGCGTCCAATGCGACGATGATGCCGGCCATGGATAACATCGAAGTGGCGGCAATCGCGATGCCGTACAGTCCGCCCAATTCATAGGCTCCCCAGATCGAGATGCAGACCGCGATCACAGGCGCGGCTGTGGATTTCATCGATACGCCCAGACCGGCGATCACGTTGGTGCCGTGACCGGTGGTGGAGGCCTGCGCGATATGGCGCACCGGGCTGTATTCGGTCGCGGTGTAATATTCGGTGATCCATACCATCGCCGCGGTCAGCGCCAGGCCGATCAGCGAAGCCAGGTAAAGATTCATCGATGAGACGAGCCTGCCATCTATCATCACGCCGTCACTGAGTATCCAGGTGGTCACCGGATAGAATGCGATGACTGCCAGCACGCCGGAAACGATCAGGCCGCGATACAGCGCGTTCATGATCTTGCCACCCTCGCGTGCAGTGACGAAGAAGGTGCCGATAATGGAGGCGATGATGGAGACGCCGCCCAGCACCAGCGGATAGATCACCGCTTCGGGACTGCCTGTGATCAGCAGTCCGCCCAGCACCATGGTGGCGATGATGGTGACTGCGTAAGTTTCGAACAGGTCGGCGGCCATGCCGGCGCAATCGCCGACATTGTCACCGACGTTGTCCGCGATCACCGCCGGATTGCGCGGGTCGTCTTCGGGGATGCCCGCTTCGACCTTGCCCACCAGGTCGGCGCCGACATCCGCGCCCTTGGTGAAGATGCCGCCGCCGAGACGCGCGAAGATCGAGATCAGCGAACTGCCGAATGCCAGGCCGACCAGTGCGTGTGTCGCTTCGGTGGCCTCGTTGCCCAGCGCCAGCGTCAGGAAAGTGTAGTAGCCGGCGACGCCGAGCAGGCCCAGGCCTACCACCAGCAGGCCGGTGATCGCGCCGCCCTTGAACGCGACGTTCAGCGCGGCATTCAGTCCGCCGCTGGCCGCCTGTGCGGTGCGCACGTTGGCACGCACCGAGACGTTCATGCCGATAAAGCCGGTCAGGCCGGACAGCACTGCGCCGAGCGCGAAGCCGACCGCGGTCTGCCAGCCCAGTGCCAGGAAGATCGCGATCAGCAGTATCACACCGACGATCGCGATCGTGGTGTATTGCCGGCTCAGATAGGCTTGTGCGCCTTCCTGAACCGCTGCGGCGATTTCCCGCATCCGGTCATTGCCGGTCGGCAGAGACAGTATCCATTTGATCGAGAATGCGCCATACAGGATTGCAACAATGGCGCAGAAGAGTGCGAAGCCCAAACCACTTGACATGATAGTTCCTCCCTGAAGATAAACCCGACTGCCGTTCTTACGGTTAAGGTACATGCTGAAGCAATTTCAGGCTACAGCATACTGCGGATTTTGTGCGCTGGCATGAAAATTTTGTGCGTCCTGCTGGATGGGCAGAATGCCATCGCCTGCTTGCAATGAATGCTTGCGGAAAAGCACAAGGCACGCCTGAGCGTGCCTTGTCGGGTGCTGCTGTGGGTCAGTGCTTAGCGGCTGTTGCCATTGTTGCCGCGCCCCAGCGCATAGCTCGGGCGATCACCCTGGCGGCGCGGTGCGCTGTTGCCGCCGCGATTTTGGTTCTGGCCGCCGAAGCTGCGTTCCTGGCTGCGCGGCTGGCCTTGCCCACCGCCAAAACCCGGGCTGCGAGCTTGCGTCGTATTGCCGTTGGCCTGGCCGTGCCATTGGCCATGACCTTCCTTGCGCCCGGCATGACTATGGCGGCTGTCCGGCGCGCTGTGGTGGAAGCCTGTGCCGCGAGCCTGTCCTGAGTTTGTCGAAGGATTGCCGTTGCCGCGATTTCCACCGAAGCCACCGCCGCGCGGGCCGCTGTTGCCGCGCGGACGATCCGAAGAAGGGCCGGTGCGCAGCTTGTATTTCGGCTCCAGGCCTTCGATGGTATGCATCTTGATGCTCTGTTCGGTGTAGCGTTCGATGCGCTTCAGCAGTTGCGCATCGCGGTTCGACGCGAACGAAATCGCGATGCCGGAAGATCCGCCACGACCCGTGCGGCCGATGCGGTGCACATAGTCCTCGGCGAATTTCGGCAGGTCGAAGTTGATCACATGCGAGATGCCGCGCACGTCCAGGCCGCGGGCAGCCACGTCGGTGGCAACCAGGATGCGCAGGTTGCCGTTGCGCATGTTCAGCAGGGTACGGTTGCGTTCGCGCTGGCTCATATCGCCATGCAAGGCGGCAACCGAGTGCCCTTGTGCGGAGAGTTGGTCGGCCAGGCCGTCCGCGTCACGCTTGGTCGCAGTGAACACGATGGCCTGATTGACTTCGGTGTCGGTCAACAGGTGGCTCAGCATCTTGTTCTTGTGCGCGACGTCGTCGGCGAACATCATGCGTTGCTCGATGTTCTCGTGCTTGTCCTTGGCGGCGGAGACCGAGATTTTTTTCGGATCCTTGAGCAGGCGCGAAGCCAGGTTGCCGACCACGCCCTCCAGAGTCGCGGAGAACAGCAGGGTCTGCCGTGTCTTCGGGGTGGCTGCGGCGATGCGTTCCACATCATCGACGAAGCCCATGTCCAGCATGCGATCCGCCTCGTCGAGGATCAGCATTTCCAGACGCGAGAAGTCGATACGGCCGCGCTCCAGATGGTCGATCAATCGGCCCGGCGTGGCAACCAGAATATCCACATGGCCGGACAGCATACGGTTCTGCACCGGATACGGCATGCCGCCCAGGATGCTGATGATCTTGAAGCGCATGTTCTTGCCGTATTTGGTCGCGGCATCGCATACTTGTTGCGCCAGTTCGCGGGTCGGGGTCAATACCAGTACGCGCGGACCTTTGCCGGGCAATGTGGACGGATTGGCCAAGCGATTCAGTGCGGGCAGGATGAAGGCGGCGGTCTTGCCGCTGCCGGTTTGCGCCGAAGCCATCAGGTCGTTGCCGGCGATGATTTCAGGAATGGCCTGTGCCTGGATAGGCGTGGCCTCGGTATAGCCGCTCTCGGCGATTGCTTTCAGAATGGCGGCGTTTAAATTCAGACTTTCAAATGACATGGTGTTCCTTTATCGGTAGTCATAAAGGGAATTCGATCCATGTGCCGGACGCAAGACCGCACCCGGCCAAAATGGCCGGATGCCGAATCGTATTCGGCATCACGAACTTATCAAGTTCCCTAGTGTGAGCGCAGGTAGTGAAACAGCCCGTTGTACGGGGGAAGGTTAACCGGCGCATAAAACATCGTTGCTAACCGGAAAACCCAGAATGCTATTGGGCTTTTTTAGACAGGCGCGATTTGCATGCGCGCGAGAGATAGGTCAGAAAACGATGAACTCAATGCCGCCTCAGCAGCGGCAAGGCGCGCATTATACTGGCCGGAAAAATAAAAGCCAGCGAAAGTTTACCGAGCCTTGGCTTGTGCTAGAATGCGCGCCCTTTTCATCTAGCAAGGCTGTATTCATGTCCCGCCCACTCCGCAACATCGCTATCATCGCCCACGTTGACCACGGCAAGACCACCATGGTGGACAAGCTGCTTACCCAGGCGGGCTCTTTTTCGGCCCACCAACACGTTGCCGAGCGCGTCATGGACAGCAACGATCTGGAAAAAGAGCGGGGCATCACCATTCTGGCGAAGAACTGCGCGGTGGATTATGAAGGCGTGCATATCAATATCGTCGATACGCCAGGCCACGCCGACTTCGGCGGCGAAGTGGAGCGCGTGCTGGGTATGGTGGACGGCGTGCTGCTGCTGGTGGATGCGGTTGAAGGCCCGATGCCGCAGACCCGGTTCGTGACCAAGAAGGCGCTGGCGCTGGGGCTGCGCCCCATCGTCGTAATCAACAAGGTTGACCGTCCCGGTGCGCGCCCGGACTGGGTGATCAACCAAACTTTCGATCTGTTCGACAAGCTCGGCGCGACCGAGGAACAGCTGGATTTTCCGGTCGTTTACGCGTCTGCGCTGAATGGTTATGCCACCCTGGATTTGAGCAAGTCCAGCCCGGATATGCGCCCGCTGTTCGATACCGTGCTGAAGAGCGTTCCGGCGCCATCTGCTGCCGATGTGAATGAACCATTGCAACTGCAGATATCCGCGCTGGATTATTCCAGCTTTGTCGGCCGTATCGGCGTGGGCCGCGTGCGTCGCGGCACGATCAAGCCCGGCCAGGATGTGATGGTTCTGAATGGCGACAGGCCGCCGAAGCGTGGACGCGTCAACCAGGTGCTGGGCTTTCAGGGGGTGGATCGTATCCTGCTCGACGAGGCGAAGGCAGGGGACATCGTGCTGATCAACGGTATCGAGGAAATCGGTATCGGCGTGACGATCGCTGATGTCAACAAGCCCGAAGCCTTGCCTATGCCCAAGATCGACGAACCGACGCTGACGATGAACCTGATGGTGAATACCTCGCCATTGGCCGGTCAGGAAGGCAAGTTCGTCACCAGCCGCCAGATTCGCGACCGTCTCAACAAAGAACTGTTGGTGAACGTGGCGTTGCGCGTCGAGGATACCGACGAGGCGGACGTGTTCCTGCTGGCCGGTCGAGGCGAACTGCACCTGACCATTCTGCTGGAAAACATGCGCCGTGAGGGCTTCGAGATGGGCGTCGGCAAGCCGCGCGTGGTATACCGCGAGATCAACGGTGAAAAGTGCGAGCCGTTCGAAGTGCTGACCGTGGATGTGGAGGATGCCAATCAGGGCGCGGTGATGGAAGAGTTGGGCCGCCGTCGCGGCGACCTGCAAGACATGCAGCCGGATGGTCATGGTCGCGTGCGTCTGGAATACCGTA
Organism: Nitrosomonadales bacterium; assembly: GCA_016197305.1. Taxonomy (GTDB): domain Bacteria; phylum Pseudomonadota; class Gammaproteobacteria; order Burkholderiales; family Gallionellaceae; genus Gallionella. The sequence goes on from JACPVZ010000116.1 coordinate 6,852, forward strand.
TCCCTGCACGTGGACTGATCGGCTTTCAGTCCGAGTTCATGACGCTGACACGCGGCACCGGCATCATGGCGCACGTGTTCGACGACTACGCTCCGGTCAAGGCCGACATGCCGGGACGCCGCAACGGCGTGCTGATCTCGGCGGAGCAGGGCGAGGCGGTGGCCTATGCCTTGTGGAAGCTGGAAGACCGCGGCCGGATGTTCGTGTCGCCTGGCGACAAGCTGTACGAAGGCATGGTGATCGGCATCCACAGCCGCGACAACGATCTGGTGGTCAATCCGATCAAGGGCAAGCAGCTGACCAACGTGCGCGCTTCGGGCACCGATGAAGCGGTACGCCTGACTCCGCCGGTGCGCTTGACGCTGGAGTCGGCGGTCGAATTCATCGATGATGACGAAGTGGTTGAGATCACGCCGCAATCGATCCGCATCCGCAAACGTTATTTGACCGAGAACGAGCGCAAGCGCCAAGCACGCGGCCTGTAACAGCCCGACATCGGTATGCAGTACAAGACAAGGGGCACCCTGAACCGGGTGCCCCTTGTCATTTCAGGTTGCCGATTCGTTTATACTGAAAACGATTTTTCTGGGACTTCATCTTCATGGAACAACAGGTTTTTATCTTCGCTGCGCTATCGATTGGCTTGCTGCTGGGCGCTGCCGTTGTCTGGCTGGTGTTGCGGGGGCGTAGTGCGGCAATCGAGGGCCGGGTAAAGGCCGAGGCGCAAGTCGAGGTCGCGGTGCTGAGCGAACGGCTGATCGCGGTGCAGGAAGAGGCGCGACGACTGCATGCTGAAAATCTGGGAATGCAGACGGCCTTGCAGACGCTCGAGCAGGATTCGGGAAATTTGCGCGAAAAACTGGGGGCGGCAGAGTCCAGCGTGGTCAATCAGGCCGAGCAGCTGCATCTTCTGCAGCGCGAGAAAGACAGCCTTGCGCTGCAGCGCGATCAACTCACCGCGGCGCAACAACGCCTGAGCAATCAGGTGGCGGAGCTGACCACCAGTTTGAATGCGGAACGCAGGCAGGCAGCGGAAAATCTCGCCATCCTGAACAGCGCCAGGGAAGAGCTGAGCAATCAGTTCAAGGTGCTGGCAAACGAGATACTGGAAGACAAATCCAAGCGCTTCGCCGAGCAGAACCAGACTAATCTCAACCATTTGCTGGAACCGCTCAAAATCAAGATCGCCGAATTCCAGGGCAAGGTGCAGGAAGTATATGTTCAGGAAGGCAAGGACCGCTCAGCACTGGCCGAGCAGGTCAAGCAGCTGATGGCGCTGAACAACCAGCTGTCGGCAGATGCGCATAACCTCACACGTGCGCTGAAGGGGCAGGCCAAGGCGCAGGGTAATTGGGGTGAGCTGATCCTGGAGCGTGTGCTGGAGGCTTCCGGTCTGCGCAAGGGCCATGAATACCATGTGCAGGAAAGCCATGCCCGTGCAGACGGTTCGCGTGCACAGCCCGATGTGGTGGTGCATCTGCCGGAAGACAAGCATCTGATCGTCGATGCCAAGGTGTCGCTGACGGCTTATGAGCAGTACGCTAATGCCGAAACGGAGCTGCAGCGCGATGTCGCGGTGAAGCGCCATCTGGAATCGGTGCGCAACCACATCAGGGAATTGTCGGAGAAAAATTACCAGCAGCTTTATGGCCTGAAATCGCTGGATTTTGTGCTGATGTTCATTCCGGTGGAACCGGCCTTCATGCTGGCCATCTCCTATGACAGCGAGTTGTGGCAGGACGCATGGAAGAAAAATGTGTTGCTGGTCAGCCCCAGCACCTTGTTGTTCGTGGTGCGAACCGTGGCGCATCTGTGGCGGCAGGAGCAGCAGAATCGCAATGCGCAGGAGATTGCCAGTCGCGGGGCGGAGCTCTATGACAAGCTGGTCGGTTTCGTCGATGATCTCGACAAGCTGGGCGACCGCCTGGATCAGGCCAGGGACGTTTACGATAAAGCGTATGGCAAATTAACCGGCGGGCGTGGTAATGTAATACGTCAGGCGGAGATGCTCAAAGGGCTGGGCGTCAAGCCGGCCAAACAGTTGCCGCAAAACCTGGTGGATGCTGCGCTGGACGAAGCGCCCGGTGATGTAAATCAAGCCGGGTCATGAGGCAGCCGGATTGTGTATGGCGTGCGGCGCAAGATTGTTTCAACGTTGTCGGTGTTTGTCTGTTAGCGTGAAGATTGTGTGCGTGTCGGATTCTTGTGGTCAAACTGCCCCATTCTGAGGAGAAAAAAATGAAAAAATCTGCGTTTTGTATTGCATTGAGCAGTGTCTTGTTGAGCGTCGGCCTGGCTCAAGCCGGTGAGTTTTCGGGTGGCTGGGTCGGCGGCAAACTGGGTTCCGGGCGCTCCGGCTTCACCGGTCTCGAGTCCAAGAGTGCGACGACCTACGGGCTGGAAGGCGGTTACAACTGGGACTTGAATAATTTCCTGCTGGGCGTGGATGGCTTTGCCGATGCCAACGAAAAGGCGACGCATAATCCTGGCGCGATCAATTACGGCAGCAACGCCTATGGCTTGGATGCGAAACTGGGTCTGCCCAATGGCAAGTGGTTGCCTTATGCCAAGTTGGGTTATGCGCACACCAAAGGTTCTGGCAACGCGCTTGCCAGCGCGGTCGGAGGCAACGACGTGCATCTCGGCCTGGGCGTGGAATACAAGTTCGCGCCGCAGTGGAGCGTCGCGGGCGAGTACACTACGGCGAGCGCCAAGACGGGGGCAAACAAGCTGAACAACAACAATTTCACGATAGGCCTCAATTACTATTTCTCTGGGCCCAAGGCTGCGCCCGTTGCCGCGGCACCGGTCCCGGTGGTCGTGAAGCAAGAACCTAAACCCGAGCCAGTCGTTGCGCCCGCCCCGGCTCCAGCGCCCGCTCCGGTACCGGCTCCGGCTCCGGCTCCGAAAGAATCATGGAAAACCGTAGTGTCCGACAAGCCGATCACCATCGAGGGCACCAGCTTCGACACCAACTCCGCGAAGTTGAAGCCGGCCGCAGACAAAAAATTGAATGAGGTGGTGGATTTTGCGGCCAAGTACAAGGATGCGAATCTTCAGGTGACCGGTTATACCGACAGCCGCGGTTCGGACAAACTGAACATGGCACTGTCGGCGAAGCGTGCCGAATCGGTGAAGGCGTTCCTGGTCAAGAAAGGTGTTGCGGCCAGCCGTATTTCTACCAAGGGTGAGGGTGCAGCGAACCCGGTCGGCGACAACAAGACCGAAGCGGGGCGTGCACAAAATCGTCGCGTGGAGATCCGTTCGGTGATCCGTGAAGAAAACAAGGTGCGCGTCGTAGAATAAACGACTCGTTGTTGTCTGAGAGGGCGGGCTGGCAACAACCCGCCTTTTTTGTTGCCTGTAACAAGCCGAGAAGGCGATGGTAAGATGCGCGCATTCGTATTCTTCAAGCAAAAATCATGAAACTGGCAATCGCACAGATCAACTGCGTGGTGGGAGATTTGTCCGGGAATGTTGCGAAGATTCTGCAGTGTGCCGAACAGGCGAAACGGCAGGGCGCGCAGCTGTTGTTGACCCCCGAGCTCAGTCTGTGCGGTTATCCTCCTGAAGACCTGCTGTTGCGCGATGGATTCTATCGGGCATGCGCCCAGGCGCTGGCCGACCTGGCCGGCAAGATATCCGGCATCGCGCTGGTGGTCGGGCATCCGTATGAGCATGGCGGAAAGCGTTACAACGCTGCTTCGCTGCTGCAGGATGGCACGGTTACGGCGACTTACCTGAAGCATTTTCTGCCGAACTACGCGGTGTTCGACGAGGAGCGCTATTTCGAATCGGGCAGCGAAGCCTGTGTGTTCGATATGGGGGGAATTCGTTTCGGCCTGAATATCTGTGCGGATATCTGGGAGTCCGACGCGCCTCGCCTTGCCCGTGACAGCGGCGCGCAGGTGTTGCTGGTGCTGAACGCCTCGCCCTATGCGATGCGCAAGCAGCAATCCCGTTATCGCGCCTTGCGTGAGCGTGCTGCCGAAACGGGCATGGCGATGGTGTATGCCAACATGGTGGGCGGGCAGGACGAGCTGGTGTTCGATGGCGGCTCGTTCGCGATGGACAGCAAGGGGCAATTGGCTGCGCAGGCCGCCCAGTTCGACGATGCGCTGCTGATGCTCGAGATTCAGCCGGACTTGAGCCTGCGCGGAGAGCGGATGGCGCTGCCGGACGACGAGGCAAGTGTCTACCGCGCCTTGTGTGTCGGCGTGCGCGACTATATCGGCAAGAACCACTTTCCGGGTGTGTTGCTGGGCTTGTCGGGCGGCATCGATTCCGCGCTGACGCTCGCGGTTGCGGTAGATGCGATGGGGGCGGACAAGGTACATGCGGTGATGATGCCCTCGCCTTATACCGCGCAGATCAGCCTCGACGATTCGCGCGAGATGGTGAAGATACTCGGCGTGCGCTACGACGAATTTTCGATTGCACCGATGTTCGACAGTTACCTGGCTACGCTCGGAGCCAGCTTTGCAGGGCGCAAGGTGGATGCGACCGAGGAGAATCTGCAAGCGCGCATACGCGGCACGCTGTTGATGGCGTTGTCCAACAAGTTCGGTGCGCTGGTGCTGACCACCGGCAATAAGTCGGAAATGAGCGTCGGTTATGCCACGCTGTACGGCGACATGGCGGGCGGTTTTGCGGTGCTCAAGGACGTCAGTAAGACGCTGGTCTACCGCCTGGCGCGCCATCGCAATACGCTGGGGCAGGTGATTCCGGAGCGCATCATCACCCGGGCGCCGAGCGCCGAACTGCGTGCCGACCAGACCGATCAGGACAGCCTGCCGCCCTACGACTTGCTGGATGCGATCGTCGAGTGCTACATGGAGAAGGATATGTCCATCGAGGCAATCATCGCGCGAGGCTATCCGGAGGCGGAGGTGCGCAGAGTCGTGCATCTGATCCGTTGCAGCGAATACAAGCGCCGCCAGTCCGCAGTGGGGGTCCGTATCACCGAGCGGGGCTACGGTAAGGATTGGCGCTACCCGATCACGGTGCGTTATCAGGACGGATTCTGATCGCCTCATGTTCGGTGATGCCGGTAGTTGGCGAAGAGTGGCTCGGTGCCAAAAGTAGTCATTGCCAAAGTAGCCTCGAATGATGTTGGCTGATGGCCACTGCCAGAGCTCCCTCTCGTGCATCAGGGAGGCTATACTATCTCCGGTTATCGAGCTGAAAAAGTTCGAGTCAGATTCCCAGTCTCGTCTCTGCCCGTATGATCAATGTATATGCCGGCAGGTGAATTTATGGGAATTTTGTGAATCAAATGGTTATCTTGAAATTTCATGCAGCACTTATTTAATAATGCGAACAGATTTGTCTTAATACATATTATTGGAAACTACCCATGCCACGCTTGCTATTTGCCACCGTTCTATTGATGCTTTTTCTGCCTGCCCATGCTGAGCAGTACTACCAATTTATTGCCTATTCTTGCGACACTGAAAACAACGCTCTGACAATAAGCTATTCTGCGGTCAGTTACGAGGGCGAATACAAGCCTGTCGCCGCGAACAATCAATGGGAGTTGTCGTCCTTGCTGGAAACAAAAAAGGACCATAGAGGGCACTCCATGGTTTCGAAAATCAATAAGATTGAAAGGCGTTGCGAGCTGAGGAATAGCAGCTATACGATTACAATGGCGCCAGCGCCAGGAAATCTCGATCTTGACGGTCGTTGTGGCGGGCATATGTCCGCTAGGGTGGAGGTTCTTTTGGGGGGAATTGTACTGTTGCCAGAGTATGAGTTCGACCCAAATGGCTGCAAATATTCCGATAAGCCGATCACAACCAATATTATTTTTGAGGCCGGCTCAACTACCCCACAGTTCAAAACCGTATTGCCGGATGAATTTTTTCAGTAATGTCTTCTAACGTTCCGGTCAAAATCAACGTCCTTGGGACGTCGTGCCTCCCGCAAGCTGGCCGCCCTTTGCCGGCGCGTGGATCATTTGCTTTGGGGCGGGGGTGGTCGTAATGGGGCGGAAAGCCGCAGTTCAGAGTCGCAAACTGCTGTAGTCGCCCGGCCGCTAAGCGGAGTATCAGGCGCTTGCCAGGCCCTTGTTTGTTCCCTCGAGCATGCTGTTCTTAATCTAATTCCCTTCGCGCGATAGATTTGATACAATGCGCCGCGTTTTGAGATGGGCTTCGAGCCCGTTTTTTATTTGTGGGTCGCAATTATGGATGTGGTAAAGCTGATCGAGAACACGGTAACGGGCCTGGGCTACGAACTGGTGGACTTTGAACGTTCCGGCCGCGGCCTGTTGCGGGTGTTTATCGACAAGCCGGATGGGATCTCGGTAGATGACTGCCAAACGGTGAGTAATCAGCTGACCCGTTTGTTCATGGTCGAAAACGTCGATTACGACCGGCTTGAGGTTTCGTCGCCCGGTCTGGATCGTCCGTTGAAGAAGGAAGCGGACTTTGTGCGGTTCGCGGGTGAAAAGGCGCAGCTCAAGCTGCGTATGCCATTGGCCGGGCGAAAAAATTTTATCGGCATCATCGGTCCGGTCAGCTCGGGAATGTTGCAGCTGGATGTGGATGGCAGCCTGGTGGAGATTGATCTGTCGAATCTCGACAAGGCGCGTTTGGTGCCCACTTTTTAATGATGCGGGGCGTGTCCCCGCGAGATGCAGGTAAATAGCTGGAGAATAGTATGAGCCGTGAAATTTTATTGTTGGTGGATGCGTTGTCGCGCGAGAAAAACGTGGACAAGGAGGTGGTGTTCGAGGCGCTGGAATCGGCGCTGGCCTCCGCGACCAAGAAGCGCTTCGAAGATGAGGCCGACGTGCGCGTTTCGATCGATCGCAATACCGGCGAGTACGATTCGTTCCGTCGCTGGGAGGTGATGGACGACGAGACGTTTGAAACGCCCGACCTGCATATCAAGCTGGATGAGGCGCAAAAGCGCAATCCGGCGATTCAGCTCGGCGAATTCGTCGAAGAGCCTCTGGAGTCGATCGACTTTGGTCGCATCGGCGCACAGGCTGCGAAGCAGGTGATCTTCCAGAAGATCCGTGATGCCGAGCGCGAGCAGGTGCTGAAGGATTTCATGGACCGCAAGGAACACCTGGTATCCGGCACGGTAAAACGTCTCGAGCGCGGCAATGCGTTGATCGAATTCGGCAAGATAGAAGCCTTGCTGCCGCGCGACCAGATGATTCCGAAAGAGAATATGCGTGTCGGCGACCGCGTCAAGGCGCATTTGCTGCGTGTGGATCGCAGTGCACGCGGCCCGCAGGTGATCCTGTCGCGCACCTCGCCTGAATTGCTGGTCAAGCTGTTCGAGCTGGAGGTGCCCGAGATCGAGGAAAAATTGCTGGAGATCGTCAGCGCTGCACGCGATCCGGGTTCGCGCGCGAAGATCGCTGTGCTGTCCCATGATCCGCGCATCGATCCAATCGGCACCTGTGTCGGGATGCGTGGCTCGCGTGTGCAGGGCGTGACCAATGAGTTGGCCGGCGAGCGTGTGGATATCATCCTGTGGTCGGAAGATCCGGCGACTTACGTGATCAACGCGTTGGCACCCGCAGAGGTGAGCAGCATCGTGGTCGACGAAGAGCGCCACAGCATGGATGTGGTGGTAGAGGAAGAGAATCTGGCCCAGGCAATCGGCCGCGGCGGTCAGAACGTGCGTCTGGCCAGCGAGTTGACCGGCTGGGAGCTGAATATCATGACGGTCGAGCAGTCCAACGAGAAGCATGACGAGGAGTTTTCGAAGACCCGCGCGATGTTCATGGAAAAGCTGGATGTGGACGAGGAGGTCGCCGATATCCTGGTGCAGGAAGGTTTTAACACGCTGGAAGAAGTCGCCTACGTGCCGCTGGAGGAAATGCTCGATATCGAATCGTTCGACGAGGCAACGGTGAATGAGTTGCGCAGCCGTGCGCGCAATGCATTGTTGACGGCCGCGATTGCCAGCGAGGAGAAAGTGGAGCATGGCATCGAAGACTTGCTCAAACTGGACGGGATGGATGAGCAGACGGCGCGTACGCTGGCTGCAAAAGGCGTGACAACACAGGAACAATTGGCTGATCTGGATGTGGACGAGCTGGTCGAGATGACCGGTATGGACGGTGAACGCGCCAACACGTTGATCATGGCCGCACGTGCGCCCTGGTTTGCCTGATTTGCAGTGATTGCTTGGTGTGGGTTGTATAAAGGACGGTAATGGGAAAAATGAACGTAGCGCAATTTGCGACTGAACTGGGATTGCCGGTGGCGTTGCTGCTGGAGCAGTTGAAAGCGGCTGGAGTCAGTAAGGAGCAGGAATCCGAAGCGATCTCGGAAAAGGACAAAGCGCAGTTGCTCGAGCATTTGCGCCAAGCCCATGGTGCCGACAAGCCTGCCAAGAAAATCACGCTGACTCGTCGTGAAACGACCGAGATCAAGAAATCCGACAGCACCGGCCGTGCGCGCACGATCCAGGTCGAGGTGCGCAAGCGCCGTGTCGTGGCTCCGGGAGCAGTTGTTGAGGCCGCTCCGGAAAAGGCGACACCTGCAAAAGCCGAGCCGGTGAAATTGCTCGACGAACAGGAGCTGGCTGCGCGCGAACAGGAGGCCAAGCTGCAGGCGGAGCTGGCAGCGCGCCAGGCCGCCGAGTTGCAGGCCAAGCAGGAGCGCAGCAAGCGTAAAGTCGCGAAAGTGGATGAGGCGGTCCAACCGGTTGCGGCAGCTCCAGCTGAAATCAAGAAAGATGAACCCGCTGTTGCTGGCGCCACAGCGGCTGCCGAAGCTGCGCCCAACCTGGCCGAGGGCACATTGCACAAGCCCACGCTCAAGCCGGGCGACAAGGTGGAACGACCGAGCAAGAAACCCAAGGTCGCGGAAACGAAGGCTGCTCCCTGGGAAGACAAGGCCGGCAAGAAGCGCGCGCCTGCCAAGACTGGAGAGAAAACGGGTGTGTGGACATCGCCGGTGCGTGCTCCCCGTCATGACAAGCATCCCAAGCATGTACAGGCTGAACCCAGCCATGCCTTTTCTTTGCCGACCGAGCCCGTAGTTCATGAGGTATCGGTTCCCGAGACCATCACTGTCGCCGAATTGGCGCAGAAGATGTCGGTCAAGGCGACTGAGATCATCAAGGCTTTGATGAAAATGGGTTCGATGGTGACCATCAATCAGGTGCTGGATCAGGAAACTGCGATGATCGTCGTCGAGGAAATGGGGCACATCGCCAAAACTGCCAAGCTGGACGATCCCGATGCCTATCTGGATGCCGAAGTTAACCAAGATGTGGTGCTGGAGCCTCGAGCGCCGGTCGTGACGGTGATGGGGCACGTCGATCACGGCAAGACTTCGTTGCTGGATTATATTCGTCGCACCCGCGTGGCTTCCGGCGAGGCCGGCGGTATTACGCAGCATATAGGCGCATATCACGTCGACACGCCGCGCGGCATGATTACTTTCCTCGATACTCCAGGCCACGAAGCGTTTACCGCGATGCGTGCGCGGGGTGCCAAGGCTACCGACATCGTGATTCTGGTGGTTGCCGCCGACGACGGTGTGATGCCGCAAACCAAGGAGGCGATCGCACACGCCAGGGCAGGCAATGTGCCGCTGGTGGTGGCGGTAACCAAGATAGACAAGCCGGAGGCCAATAGCGAGCGGGTCAAGCAGGAATTGGTCGCGGAAGGCGTGGTGCCGGAAGATTGGGGTGGCGACGCGATTTTCGTCGAAGTGTCATCCAAGTCTGGCCAGGGTATCGATCAGCTGCTGGAAAGCGTGTTATTGCAAGCCGAAGTGTTGGAGTTGAAGGCGCCGCGTACTACCCATGCCAAGGGCTTGGTGATCGAGGCGCGTCTGGACAAGGGTAAGGGGCCGGTCGCAACGGTGTTGATCCAGTCGGGAACGATGAAGCGCGGCGATGCGGTCCTGGTCGGTGCCGTGTTTGGCCGAGTCCGCGCCATGCTGGACGAAAACGGCAAGGCAGTCAGCGAAGCGGGGCCATCCATTCCGGTCGAGATCCAGGGCTTGTCTGAAGTTCCCGGCGCAGGCGAAGAGTTGATGGTGATGGCCGACGAGAAACGCGCGCGCGAAATAGCGCAGTTCCGTCAGGGCAAATATCGCGGCGTGAAGCTGGCCAAGCAGCAGGCGGCCAAGCTGGAGAATATGTTCGAGCAAATGGCCGAAGGCGAAGTGCGCACCCTGTCATTGATCGTCAAATCCGATGTGCAAGGCTCCGCTGAGGCGATTGCGCAATCATTGCAGAAGCTTTCGACCAACGAGGTCAAAGTCAACCTGATTCATAACGGTGTTGGTTCGATCTCCGAGTCGGATATCAATCTTGCACTCGCCTCCAAGGCGATCGTGATCGGTTTTAATACCCGTGCCGATGCGACTGCGCGCAAGCTGGCGGAATCCTCGGGTGTGGACATCCGCTACTACAACATCATCTATGCGATGGTCGACGAGATCAAGGCTGCGCTGTCCGGCATGCTGGCACCCGAGAAACGCGAAGTGGTGCTGGGTATGGTGGAAGTGCGCCAAGTGTTTACCGTATCTAAGGTCGGCACGATCGCCGGTTGCTATGTGCTTGAGGGTATGATCAAGCGCGGCGCGAAGATCCGTGTGTTGCGCGACAACGTCGTGATCCATGATGGCGAGCTCGATTCGTTGAAGCGTTTCAAGGATGACGTCAAGGAAGTGAAGAGCAATTTCGAGTGCGGCTTGTCGCTGAAGGGTTATAACGACCTGATCGTGGGCGACAAGCTGGAAGCCTACGAAATCGTTGAGGTTGCACGCGCACTGTAATGGCCAACTTTGCCAGAACTGATCGCGTTGCCCAGCAAATGCAACGGGAGATCGCCGAGCTGGTGCGATTGGAGATCAACGATCCGCGCGTGCGGCTGGTGACCATCACCGGGGTGGAAGTGGCGGGGGATTATTCCCATGCCAAGGTCTTTTTTACCCGGCTGGACGGCAAGCATGCCGAGGCGCAGAAGGGGCTGGACCGCGCCAGCGGTTTCCTGCGCAGCCAGCTGTCGCGCAGTCTCAAGCTGCGCATCATGCCGCAGCTGCATTTTGTCTATGATGTATCCGTGGAACGTGGCAGCCAGTTGTCGCAACTGATAGACCAAGCCGTTGCCAGCGACAAGCAGCATACAGACAAGTCTGAATAGTCGGTATGGCCCGTACCTATCGCCCGCTGGATGGGGTGCTGTTATTCGATAAGCCATTGGAATTCAGCTCCAATGATGCGCTGCAGAAAGTTCGCCGCCTGTTCCAGGCCGAAAAAGCCGGGCATACCGGTACGCTCGATCCCCTTGCTACAGGGCTGTTGCCGATCTGCTTCGGCGAGGCCACCAAATTTTCGAATGCCTTGCTCGATGCAGACAAGACCTATCGCGCCCTGTTGCGTCTCGGGCAAACCACCACCACCGGCGATGCGGAAGGCGAGATTGTTGCCGAGCATCCGGTAAAAGTTGAGGGGGCTGCGGTCGAGGCGGTGCTGGCAAAATTCCGTGGCGCTATCCGGCAGCTGCCTCCGATGCACAGTGCACTCAAGCATCAAGGCAGGCCGCTTTACGAATACATACGCAAGGGCGAAACCGTAGAGCGCGAATTGCGCGACGTGGTGATCCATGAGCTGCTGCTGAACGGTTTTGAGGGTGACCGGATGGAGATTACCGTGCGTTGCAGCAAGGGAACGTACGTGCGTACGCTGGCTGAAGATATAGGCGCAGCGCTGGGCTGCGGCGCGCATCTGCTCGGTTTGCGCCGTACCGCGATTGCGCACTTCGATTTGCGGCAGGCTTATACGCTGGATCAGTTGAGTGCGCTGGGCGATGCGCAGCGCGACGCCTGTTTGTTGCCGGTGGAGAGCCTGATGCCCAATCTGCCCAAGCTGCACCTGGATGAGGTGCAAATCAGACGCTTGGCGCAAGGGCAGCGTCTGGCGCTGGACACCGGTTTGCCAGACGGCAAGATCAACTTGCAGGGACCGAGTGGTTTTGTCGGGATTGGAGTGCTGCAAGGTCGGCGTCTTGCGCCTGAGAGGTTGTTGTCCAGCGTGGCCAAACTTGCAGCTCAGCTCCCGGCCACGTAAAAAAATCCATTTTTTGGGAAAGGTTTTAGGTGCTTTTCTCATTGTTTTTCAATTTTTCTCAATAACGGGGAATCGGGTTTGATTAATTCCTTTTTTAATTAATGTGTTATTGTTGGCATGGATTGTGCTTTTGGTTATGGGCTAGCCGATTGAGTCGCTGGCTCGCTGCGTAACTTAGGCCGCTATTTAATTTAATGATACATGCTCAGGGGAAAAACATGAAGAAACAAATCGTTATCGCTTCCACACTCAGTCTTTTGTCGATTTTCTCAGCAGCAGCTTGCGCTGATACGCTGGCTTCTGAGCGCGCGCTTCAGAAGAAGATTCAGGAAACCACTGAACAGCAGCGTGCTGCGGATGCAAAGAAGTATGAGCGCGTTTCTGCGCTCGCCGGTGACAAGCGTGGCGAGTTGGCGGCCAAAAAGGATGAGGTTGCTAATACCTATAACAAGTGGCAGGAGCAAAAGGCTGCCGCCGATGCCGCCAAGAATACCGATGCAAATAAATATAAGGCTGTAGAGGCCGCGGCAGAGAAACATGCCCAGGCTAACAAGCAGTTTATGGATATGCAGAAGGAAATTCTGGCAAAAAATGGCGCGCTGGCTGATGGCGTAGTATTGGCCGAGGCCATCAATGCGCTGAATGCTGCAGCCCCTTCAGCGGCAGGTCGCTAATCGGTTTAAGCAAAACAACCGGATGAACAGAACGGGAGCTTAGGCTCCCGTTCTGCTTTTGGCGGCGGCGATTGTCCATAACAGCCGCAGTGCTTTGAGTGACGTTCCGATGCGGGTATGTCAGACTCGCACAAATTTATGTGTGAGGTGGCGTTTTCGTGATTGAGGTGCGTTTAAACCGTGTCAGGTTCACAAGGAGTGCGCCCTCCTGTGTGGCTGAAATTTTGGCTGGGAGAGTGGGGTGACACATTTCGGACAGCGCAGCGTATGGGGCAGAGACCACGGCGCCCTGCTGGTTGCCTTGTTGTGCTCACTGTTGCTCGTCACTTATCCGATTTTTGATTTCGATTTGTATTGGCATCTGGCCAACGGCCGCGAGATGTTCAATGCAGGAAGAATTGTCAGCGAAGAAGTTTTTTCCTACACGCACTCGGGCGACAAGTTTGCCAACCACGAATGGCTCGGCCAGGTCATCTTCTTTTTACTTTGGGATCAGTTGGGCCCATATGGCTTGATGGGTTTCAAGCTGCTGCTGGTTACGTTGCTGGTCTGGACGCTGTACCGCACTCTGCGCAACGCAGACGCGCAACCCGGCATCGCCGCGTTGTTGTGCATCATGGCCGTGCTGGCCGGAATCAACCGCTATCACGAACGCCCCGAGTTGTTCTCGCTGTTCAGCACCACATTGCTTGGATTCGTTCTGTACGGTTTTCGTGGCGGTCGTCTGCCGCGGCATATGTTGTGGCTCATTCCGCTGATTTTGCTGGTCTGGGACTGGCTGCATGGCGCCGTATATGGATTGACATTTCTGACCTTGTTTGTGCTCGGTGAAAATGCCAAGTGGCTGTGGTTGCGACAACGAGCCCTGGCAGCCGGAGATTTGAAACACCTCAACCGATGCTTTGCCGCGACTATCCTGGTCATGCTGATCAATCCGCTGGGGCTGCGCTCCTATGGGATATTTGTTGGATACGTAGTGGGTGAGGCCGATTTCAATCAGGTGATTACCGAATTTACACCGGTGAGCTGGGATGAATTCAAGGTGTTCATCCTGTTGTTTGTCTGGTGTGCGCTGCTGGCACTGCGCAATTGGCGCAGGATGGATGTGACTCAGCTGTTGCTCATGGTCGTGTTCGGCGGTGCGGCATTGCGTTTCAATCGTGTCTCGGGCGTGGCGGCAATTGTGCTGGTGCCCATCGTCGCTACTCTGCTCCAGGACAGCCTGAGCCGATCCAGAGACCAGTGGGAAGGCAAGTTACATCGCGCAACGCTGGTTCTTGCGGGTTTCCTGATCCTGAGTCAGGGCTACCTGGTTAAGTTTGGCGCGGAGGAGGCCGACTCTGGAAAATATCACATGCTCAAACTGTACGACCAGGCTTTCGGCTACCGTGTCGATGAGGATTTCTACCCGGTCGGGGCGGTCAACTTCATGCTGGACCAGGGCATCACCGGCAACCTGTATAACTCGGGCAACCTCGGGGGCTATCTTTCCTATCGGATTACTCCCGAGCGCAAGATATTCCAGTACAACATGGGCAGGGTGTTTGGCGATCCGTTTTATTTCGTCAGCCATCCGGATGAACTGGCCAAGTGGAATATCGAATACGCCATTGTCGATACCGAGAGTGAATTGGCCACGCTGTTCCCCGAACATGACTGGGCAGAAGTCTATCGTGATGAGGCCTCGGTGCTACTGGTCAAACGTATCCCGAAGAACGAAGACTTGATCAGGCAATACGAGATCCATTATTTTTATCCGGTATTGTCGGATGCGAGTTTGCGTGAACGCGCCCATGACGCCGAGATTGCGCCCAGGCTGATCGAGGAAATGGGCGATAGCCTGGCATATCGCGAAGATGAGCGTATCTCCAGGCTTTGGGCGGAATTGCTGGAATCCAGCCCCGATTTAAGGAGGCTGCCACGTATTCCGGAATTGCTGGCGATGGCGCTTAAGTACAATCACGCGGAAAAGTTGCAGGAGCTGGCGAGTTTCCCCGAGTTTTCCGGGGTGAGGTTTTTTAAATAGCGAATAAGATAAGCTGCGAAAAAGAAAAATAGGGTCAGACTCGATTTATTATAACCGGGATAAATCGAGTCTGACCCTATTTTTCTTTTTCTATTTTTCACTATTCACTATAAGGGCGCGCCTAACGACTGCAAATGGCACTCAGCGGAAGTTCAGAGCCGCAACATTGAAGTTCTGCTTTGGCCGAGGAAGCGACGGCCAAAGCCCATCATCCGAATCATCATGCCGCGCTTTGCAGTTGCCAGCCGATGCCGGCGAGCGCGCCGAACAGGATCAGCAGGTGCGCCCAGCTCCACAGCAGATAACGGCGCGATAGCCGCTCGGGTGCGAGGTTGCTGATCAGGTAGGGTTTGCCGTCGCGCGGGCGGCTGAGGATGTGGATGTCGGGCTGGGCCTGCGCTTGGCGCTGCAGCTTCGCGACCTCGCGTTTCGCGGCCTGTCTGGCGAGCATCCATTCGTCCATGTCGAGTTCGCCGTTCTGGTCCAGGTCGAAGCGCGCGTGCAGTGCGGGCAGGTCCTTCTTCCATTCCGCGAGCAGTGCGTTGAGCTGTTCGCGGCTGTTGAATCCCGCGTCAGCGCTTTGGGTGCGGAATTCCCCGATCACATACAGCTGGTCGTGTTTGAGCAGCTTCCATTCGGTGTAGCGATGCTCGCCGTGCTGCCAGGAGTCCTTGTGCTGGGTGATGATCTCCGCCTGCTCGGGGTCGACTGCGCACTCGCCGGTCTCGTCGCGCAGCATGAAGGAATCCTGGCTCTCACCGGTTTCCTCGGTCTTCCAGTTTCTGTCCGAATCGCGCCGTTCGATCTTGTAGCGGTACCACAGGCAGGGCAGCTGGCTCAGCTTGCCGAGCAGCGGCGGCTCACCGAACTGCTGGCCGTGTCCGACCAGTTCCACATAGCCCTGCGCGGCAGAGGCGATTTTCGAGGTGGGGGTGGCGCGTATCGAGCGCAGCCTGCGCAATGCCGATTGCCAGGCGAACAGGCTCAGCACCGCCATCATACCCAGGCAGATCAGCCAGCCGGTGCGGGATTCGAACTGGAAGCCGACGAACACCAGCAGTAACTGTGCGCCCGAGGTGACCAGTTGTGCGTATTCGCGGCGCAGCGAGATGTGCATCTCGGTTTAACTGAACAGCGTCTTGATGTCCACGTCTGCCTTTTCTGCGCTGGAGAATTCCAGCAGCGGCTTTTCGCCGAAGCCGAATGACCGGGCGATCAGGCTGGCGGGGAACACTTCGATCTGCACGTTGTTGATGTTCACCGCTTCGTTGTACAGCTCGCGGCGGTCGGAGATGCCGTTTTCCAGCGAGGTGATGCGGGTCTGCAGCTGCATGAAGTGCTCGTTGGCCTTCAGTTCCGGATAGGCTTCCGCGACCGCGAAAATGCTGCCCAGCCCGGCGCGCAGCGCACCCTCGGCCCGGCCCAGCGCGCCGATATCCTGGCTCTCGCGGGCGGACTGCACTTGCGAGCGCGCCGCGATGACCCGCTGCAGCGTCTCCTGCTCGAACTGTTTGTATTGCTTGCAGACCTCGACCAGCTTGGGCAGCTCGTCATGGCGCTGCTTGAGCAGCACGTCGATGTTCGCCCATGCCTTGGCGACCGCGTGTTTGACATTGACCAGATGGTTGTACAGGCTGATCGCGTAGATCAGCGCCACGACCACGATGCCAAGAAAGATCAGGGTGCTCATGATGGGCTCCTTTGCCGGGGTTGAAGGGTGGCCGATATCGCCTGTGCGTATGCTAAAGCAAAACGGGTAAGATGTGCGCCGTGAAAAAACGAGGAGTGGCTATGGATTTGAAGGAGACCCGCATCGATACGGCGCTGGTGTATCAGGGCGATTTCATGGTGGTGCACAAGGACAGCGTGCGCCTGCCGGACGGCGGGACAAGCAGCCGCGAATACATCACCCATCCCGGCGCGGTGGCGGTGCTGGCGTTGCTGGATAACGGCAAGCTGGTGATGGAGCGGCAATTCCGCTATGCGCCGCAGCGCGAATTCTTCGAGCTGCCCGCCGGCAAGATCGATCACGGCGAAGACATCTTGCTGACGGCGCAGCGCGAGCTGCTGGAAGAGACCGGATACGTGGCGAGCGAATGGCTGCATCTGACCACCGCCTGGCCGTGCATCGGTTACGCCGACGAGCGCATGGAATATTTTCTCGCGCGGGGGCTGACCCATCAAGGGCGCAATCTCGATGACGGCGAATTTCTGGAAGTGTTCGAGTTGTCGCTGCCCGAGGCGCTGGAGTGGGTGCGGCTGGGCAAGATCAACGACAGCAAGACCATGCTCGGCCTGTTCTGGCTGGAAAAACACCTCAACGGCTGGTCGGGAGCGCCGGACTGAAATGAATGATGGTAAGTGGTCATTCCCGCGAAAGCGGGAAAACGAACCGCCTGCGGTGAGTTTCGAGGGACGGCCATCCAGCTTGTTGAATTGACTGGGTTCCCGCTTTCGCGGGAAAGACAAAACAGACTTGTTCAGCGCTTCCTTATCTCAGCTTGATCTCGGTCCAGATGCGCGACAGGATGCGGCGCTGGGTGCGGTCGAGGTCGCGCAGCATCTCCAGCCGGGAGCGTCGCTGGGGGTCGGGAAAGATCGCCGGGTTCTGCGCGATCTCGGGCTTGATGTAGCGCATCGCGTCGAGGTTGGGGTTGCCCGAGCCGATCAGGTTGGTGAGCTCCGCGGAATTCTTGCCGTCCAGCATGAAGTCGATGAAGCGGAGCGCCAGGTCCGGGCGCGGCCCGCTCTGGTGCAGCACCATCGAATCCAGTGCCAGCACCGCGCCTTCCCTGGGGATGCTGGAGGCGATCGTGAATCCGCGACGGGCGTTCTGCGCATCGAGGTTGGCCTGAAAAATGTCGTTCGAATAGCCGTGCACCAGCCAGATGTCGCCTATCGTCAGTTCTTTGATGTAGCTCGATGCATTGAATGCCGCCCAATAGGGCTTGGCGCGGATGATCAGGTCGCGCGCCTGTTTCCAGTGTGCCTCGTCGGTGTCGTTGGCCGGGTAGCCCAGATACTTCAGCGCTGCCGCGAGCAGCTCGCGCTGCGAATCCAGCACGGTGACCCTGCCTTTCAGTTTTTTCAGATATTCGGGTTCGAAGATCACCGCCCAAGTGTCGGTGGGCAGCTTCAGTTCGCGCATTTTCTCGACGTTGTAGCCGAGCAGCGTCAGGGTGTAAGCGTAAGGGACGGAATAACGGTTGCCCGGATCGAAGGCGGTGTCGAGATAGGCTGGATTGATATTTTTCAGATTGGGCAGCCTGGCTTTGTCGAGCGGGCGCAGCGCCTTCTGCCGGATCAGCGCTTCCAGCGCGTTGCCGGTCGGCACGAGGATGTCGTAGCCGGTGGCGCCCGCCGCCAGCTTGGCCAGCATCTCCTCGTTGTCGGAATAGTAGTCCTGCACCACGCGGCACGCGCACTGCTTCTCGAAGCGTTGCACCGTTTCCTCCGAGATGTAGTTGTTCCAGTTGTAGAGGTGCAGCACGTCATCGGCCAGCGCCGTGCCGGCATGCCACAACAACATCGCCAGCAGCAGACGCTTCATGCCTTGCCTTTCAGCACATTGGGCGCGATGCGCGAGGCCAGCACGATGATGGTCAGCGTGAGCAGCATCAGCAGCGTGGACACCGCGTTCACCTCGGGCGTGACGGCGATCTTGATCATCGAATAGATGCGCAGCGGCAGCGTGCTGACGCCGACCCCGGCGGTGAAGAAGGTGATCACGAAATCGTCTATCGACAGCGTGAACGCCATCAGGCCGCCTGCGATCACGCCGGGCAGGATCAACGGGAAGGTGCTGTGGCGGAAGGTCTCCCAGGGCGAGGCGCCGCAGTCGCGCGCCGCCTCGAACAGGCTTTCGTCCAGGCCGGCCAGGCTGGTACGCACGACGATCGCGACGAAGCCGATCGAAAAGGTGATGTGGGCGAGGATGATGGACAGCATGCCCAGCGTGAGGTTGAGCACCTGGATGAAGAACAGCAGCAGCGAGACGCCGAGCAAAATCTCCGGCATCGCCACCGGCGCCATCACGATGAAGGTCAGCGGCCTGATCCTGTAGCGGTGCATCGCGATGCCCGCCATCGTGCCGAGCAGCGTGGCGACCAGGCTGGATACTGTGGCGATCAGCAGCGAATTGCCCGCCGTGATCAGCATCTCTTCGTCGTGCAGCAGCACCTCGTACCAGTGCCAGGTGAAGCCGACCCATTCGGCGTTGAGGCGCGAGTCGTTGAACGAATAGACGATCACGATCAGCAGCGGCAGGTAGAGGAAGGCATAGGTCGCGAGCGCCGCCGTCCAGAGCACTGTCCCTCTGCGTCCCCGGTTGCTAGGCATGATGAGGTCTCCTGCCGCCCAGCCGCGCGGCGATCCAGACACACAGCAGCACCGCGAGGGTCAGCATGATGGACAGCGTGGAGCCGAACGGCCAGTCGCGCGTGCCCAGGAACTGCTCCTTGATCAGATTGCCGATCAGCATGTCGCGGGTCCCGCCGAGGATGTCCGGGATCGCGAACATGCCCAGCACCGGGATGAACACCAGCACCGATCCGGAAAAGATGCCCGGCAGCGACAGCGGGAAGGTCACGCGCCAGAAGCGTTGCCATGCGGAAGCGCCCAGATCCTGCGCCGCATCGAGCAGTGCCGGGTCGTGCCGCTCCAGGTTGGTGTACAGCGGCAGCACCATGAATGGCAGGTGCACATACACCATCGCGACCAGTACAGCGAACGGCGAGAACAGCAGATGCACCGGAGCGACGCCGAACAGGCCGAGCAGGCCGTTGAGCATCAGGCTGAGCGCCGCCTGCGGCCCGAGCAAGATCATCCAGGCATAGATGCGGATCAGGAAATTGCTGGCGAACGGCAGGATCACCAGCAGCACCATCAGGTCGCGACGCCGCTTCGGGCTGCGTGCGATCAGCAGCGCCAGCGGGTAGGCCATCACCAGGCAGATCAGCGTCGTGGCGAGTGCGACCAGCAAGGACTTGAGGAAGATCTCCGTGTAGATGAAGTCGCTGAAGAAGAAGCGGTAGGTTTCCAGCGTCAGGCCGTGCAGCGTGCCGGGATCGGCGACGAGCGGCGCCAGCCCGCCGAATTCGCCGGGATAGCGGAACGAGGCGAGCACCATGATCAGGCCGGGCGCGGCGAAGAACAGCAGCAGGAAGATGAGCGGCGGGGCGCTCACCAGCCATTTGGTGAGGCGGGCGGCGGGGGTGCGTTGGTCACTCATGCAGGAACACGCCCGCATCGTGGCGCCAGCCTATCCGCACCGCATCGCCCACCTTGAAGAATTCGGCGCGCCCCGGCGCTGAATTGGGCAGCAGCGCTTCCAGCATCTGCCCCCCGGCAAGCTGCACCTTGTACACGGTGACATCGCCGCTGTACAACAGATTGCGCACCTCGCCGGGGAAGTGGTTTTTCAGCTCGGTGACGTCGCTGTGGAGGCCGATGCGCACCTGCTCGGGCCGTATCGCGAACGCGCCCTTTACATCGGCAGTCAATCCGGGAGCCGGCGGCGCGGTGATTTCGCCCAGGCCGGGGATGGCCAGGCGGGTGTGGCCGTGTGCCGCCTCGAGCACCTGGGCGTCGAGCATGTTGATGTGGCCGATGAAGTCGGCGACGAAGCGGCTCCTGGGAAAGCCATACAATTTGGCCGGTTCGTCCACCTGCTCGATATGTCCCGCCCGCAGCACCGCGATGCGGTGCGACAGCGCCAACGCCTCGTCCTGCGCATGGGTGACGAAGATGAAGGTGATGCCGACTTCGCGCTGCAGGTTGATCAGTTCGAGCTGCATCTCCTCGCGCAGTTTTGCGTCCAGCGCGGCCAGGGGTTCGTCGAGCAGCAGCACGCGAGGACGGCTGACCAGCGCGCGGCCCAGTGCGACCCGTTGCTGCTGGCCCGTACCGGGCGCTGTTCCGGCGGCGTGCCGGCGAGGTCCTTACCATCCAGCAGCACCTGTCCCCGGTCGGGCAGGTCGAAGCCGGCGATCATGCGCAGGATGGTGGTCTTGCCGCAGCCTGAAGGGCCGAGCAGCGTGAAGAATTCGCCGGCCTCGATATCGAGGCTGACGTTGTCCACGGCCGCAAAATTGTCGAAGCGGCGCGTAACGTTCCTGAGTTCCAGCAGAGCCATGAGCATCCCTCCGGCAATCACCAGCGGGGTAATTCTATAGAACTTTGGCGGGTATTTCCGTTTTGTTTGGCGCGCCGCCGATCAGCGCGAATGCATTGCCGGGAAGCGCGCGCCGCGCCGTTCGGCCATGTGCATGCCGAGCCGGATCAGATGACGCCTGTCGAGCAGGCGTTCCGCCAGCGGCAGCAGTTCGCTCTCTTCAACGGCGATGTGATTGCTGTGGCTTTGTATGAAGCGTTCCAGCAGCGCGTCCGGAAGTGCAGCGTTATTCCCGACGGCGATCTGCATCAGCAGCGGGCGCAATTCCTGCCATGACGCCAGCATATCCTCGTGTTCCGCCAGCAGCCTTCCCAGCAGCGGCTCCAGCGATATCTGTTCGAACTCGGCGCAGGTGCGTAGCGCCGGGAACAGGTCGATTTCTTCATCCTGATGGTGGAATTTTCCGGCGGTGTCGAAGTAACGCAGGATGGCTTGGGCAGCCTGTTGTGCGGGCTCGTCGCAACCGTGGACAGGCAGGTGCGCGGCGAGCTTTTTCAGTGTGCCGCATTGCTGCAGGATTTTTCCGTGGCAGGCGTGCAGCATCTCGAGCGGATGATCGAAGCCGGCGGCTGTCTGATTCTCTATGAGTGGCATCGACAAGCGGTTAACCGGCGAAAGGGGTGGGATCGTGCTTGATCGCGACCAGCACGATGTAAGCGAATACCGCCTGTGCCGCGAGCCAGGCGGCTATGCGCGTGGACCTGGTCTTGCCGCGCTTGAGCGCGATCGAGCCGAGCACGATATACAGCAGCAGCGCGCACAGTTTGGCGGTCAGCCAGGCGTCGGCGAAAGGATATTGATTGATGGTCACCGTCAGTGCGATCGCGCTGGCCAACAACACCGTGTCGACCAGGTGCGGCGTGACCTTGAGCCAGCGTTGCTTTAATGCGGGGGAGTCGCGCAGCATCAGGATGCCGCGCGACAGAAACAGCAGATAACTGATGAATGCACAGGAGATGTGCAGATGTTTGAGTGCGGTGTAGGCCATGCGGTGATTCTGGGCATCCGATCTATTTGACGGCGCTTATAATACACGTGCCGTTTGTTGCTGTTGACCGATTTTGTCGATAGTGTGGTGTTACTTTTGACAGGCCGATATCCGGAAAACCTTATCAATTCCATCCGCATGACAGAAAAACGCCATCTGGTTGTTTCCATCACGGCCCATGGTTACGGCCATGTCGCCCAGACCGCCCCTGTGCTGAATGCCTTGTATCGCCTGATGCCGGATTTGAAAATCACCGTGCGTTGCGCACTTGAACCGGAGCACCTGCGCTCCCGCATCCAGGCGCCGTTCAGTCATCTCGCGGAACCGGGGGATATCGGCATGCTGATGTCTTCCCCGCTGGATGTGCGGGTCGCGGAGAGTTGCGCCGCCTACCGCGATTTACACGCCGGCTGGGATCGGCGCGTTGCAAACGAAGCGCAGCTGTTGCGCGACATGCAGGCCGATTTCGTGTTTTCCAACGTGGGATATCTGCCGCTGGCAGGAGCGGTGCGCGCCGGTATTTCCTGTGCCGCGCTGTGCTCGTTGAACTGGGCCGATATCTACCGGTACTATTGCGGCGATGATGACATCGCCGCGCAGATGCAGTCCTGTTATGCGAATGCGGGGGGCTTTCTGCGCGCCACGCCGGGCATGGAGATGAGTGATCTGCCCAATGTGTTGCCTGTCTCGCCGATCGCGGCGGTTGGGCGAAACCGTCGCGCCGAACTCGATCGTCTGTTGCGCTTGCCCGCAGGAGACAGATTGGTGCTGGTCAGTATGGGCGGGATAGCCAGCCGCCTGCCGGTGGGGCGCTGGCCCAGGATGGACAGGGTGCGCTGGCTGGTGCCGCGATGCTGGCAGGTCGATCACCCGGATGCGATCGAGATCGAATCGCTGCCGCTGGGTTTCAGCGATCTGCTGGCCAGCAGCGACGCGTTGATCTGCAAGCCGGGCTACGGCAGCTTTGTCGAGGCGGCGTGCAGCGGCGTTCCGGTGCTCTATGTAAGCCGTGCCAACTGGCCGGAATCGTCCTGCCTGATTGCGTGGCTGGAGCAGCATGGCCGGTGCCGCGAGGTGACACGCGATGAGATTGAAGCGGGGGAGGTTGGTGGCGCGCTACGGGCGTTGTGGAATTTGCCGAATCGCGAGCCTCTCGAACCGGAGGGGACTCGGCAGGTGGCTGACTGGCTGGCGGCGAAGTTGAGCGCTTAGGCCGGGGCTGGGCAAAAAATGCCGGCTGGCGCCGGCAGTTCGGTGTTCGGGGCAGGATGCTGCGGCGGGCCTAGTGCAGATGTTCGCCCTCGCCATGCACGTGGCCATGCTCCAGCTCTTCCTCGGTCGCAGGGCGCACGCCGGTCACGGTGCAGTTGAAAGTCAGGGTCTTCCCGGCCAGCGGATGGTTGCCATCCACGGTGACTTCGTCGTCGGTCACTTCGATCACGGTATACAGCAGGAAATCCTCTTCGTCGGCGGACTCGGGTGCGCCTTCGAATTGCATGCCCACGGCGACATCCTTGGGGAATGCGCTGCGTGCTTCGACTTCCACCAGGCCATGCTCGTATTCGCCGAATGCATCGTCGGGTTGCAGCGTGACGCTGCATTGATCGCCGAGGCTCTTGCCGTGCAGCGCTTCTTCGACCAGCGGGAAAATGCCGTCGTAACCGCCGTGCAGGTAGCTTACCGCATCATCGACTTTTTCCAGCAGCTCGCCATCGGCGTCGAACAATTCATAGCGCAGCGATACCACAGAATTTTTTGCGATCTTCATTATTTCATTTCCTTTATCAAATTGAGTATTTCCTGCGCATGTCCGTGGGCCTGAACGCCATACATGACCTGCTGCAACTTGCCGTGCTTGTCGATGACGAAGGTGGAGCGCTTGATGGAGAGCTTCTTGTGTCCATCCACTTCCTTCTCGTACATCACGCCATAGCGTTTGCATACCCGGGCATCGGGGTCCGAGAGCAGCAAAACCGACAAGCCATACTTGTCGCGGAACGATGCATGGCTTAAACAGTCATCCCGGCTGACGCCGACTACGACCGTATCGAATTTGGCGAATTCTTCTTCGAGTTCGCTGAATTCGTTCGCTTCCAGCGTGCAGCCCGGGGTGTCGTCGCGAGGGTAAAAGTACAGCACCACGTTCTGCTTGCCCTGCAAAGCGGTGAGTGCAAAGGTTTCCATGTCCGCATCCGGCAACTCGAAGTGCGGTGCTTCCATTCCTATTGTGAGCTGGACAGATTGCATAGACTATTCCCCCTGTGCCGCATTTTAAACACTTTTCCAGTTTGTCAGCGGATATTTTCCAGTTTGGTTGCGGATATTTTAAGGGCTGCGCAGAAGCAGTGCCGGGCAGATATAATCAGGCCCATGAAAAATATTGAAAATTTTCTGGGCGGTCTGACCGTCAACGAGTTTCTGCATGAATACTGGCAGAAGAAACCGCTGCTGATCCGTCGCGCGCTGCCTGAATTCAGCGGCTTGATGGCCCCGCAGCAGTTGATCGCATTGGCGTGTGCCGACGAGGCGCAGGCGCGCCTGGTGACACAGCAGCGTGGCAGTTTTGACCTGCAGCACGGGCCGTTTGAACCCGAGGACTTCGAGCGCAAAGGCAAGTGGACCGTGCTGGTGCAAGGTGTCAATCACCATCTGCCAGAAGCCGCCGAACTGCTCAGGAATTTTTCTTTCATCCCCCATGCGCGCCTGGACGACCTGATGGTCAGTTATGCACCGAAAGGCGGCGGGGTCGGGCCGCATTTCGATTCCTACGATGTGTTCCTGCTGCAGGGGTTGGGGCACAGGCGCTGGCAGATTTCCACGCAGGCGGATCGCGAATTGATCGAAGACGCGCCGCTGCGGATTCTGCGCGATTTCAGGGTCGAGCAGGAGTGGGTGCTGGAGGCGGGCGACATGCTGTATCTGCCGCCGCATTGCGCGCATAACGGCATCGCCGAAGACGACTGCATGACTTATTCGATCGGATTTCGCACGCCTGCGTACCAGGAGCTCGCCGAGCAATTCCTGGTGTATTTGCAGGACCGTATCGAGTTGCCGGGAATGTATGCCGACCCCGATCTGCGGTCGCAAGCTCATCCCGCCGAAATCAGCGCCGCAATGTTGCGCCAGGTGGGAGAGGTGATCAAGCAGATACGCTGGGACAAGGAAGATATCGCCAACTTCCTCGGCTGTTACCTGAGCGAACCCAAGCCGCATATATTCTTCGACGTGCCGGAGCGACCGATGAGCCGGACAAAGTTTGCACAGACGCTCGGTAAAAAGGGCGTGCAGCTCGACCTGAAAAGCCAGATGCTGTGCCATGACGGCTGGATTTTTATCAATGGCGAGGCGAGCGAGGTGGGGCGCGATGCTTACCGGGTGTTGCGCGGCCTGGCCGATGAACGCGTGTTGAGGGATGTGCGCGATTGTCCGGGCGAGGCGCTCGAGTTGCTTTACCAATGGTATCTGGACGGCTATATTTCGCTGAACTGAGGCTGGGGAAAAACATGAGCGACGACGATACGCTGCAACACACCAGGATAGACGGCATCGTCGAATACTGTGCCGCACTGGATAGATTGTGCAGCCTGGCGCAGCATAACCTCTACGTGTTCGAGAAGGATTACGATGCGCTGGGCTTCAATGGCGAAGCGCGTTATGAGACGCTGCGCCATTTTTTGCTGGCCAGTCCGG
This sequence comes from Nitrosomonadales bacterium, assembly GCA_016197305.1. Classification (GTDB taxonomy): domain Bacteria; phylum Pseudomonadota; class Gammaproteobacteria; order Burkholderiales; family Gallionellaceae; genus Gallionella. The sequence continues at coordinate 32,456 of JACPVZ010000116.1, forward strand.
CGCATCGCCTGTTTCTGCTGGCGCACGATACCCGTTATCTGGCCACGCGTTGCCCGCGGATGATGATGTTGCTGCAACAGTTCGGCGCGGGCCAGCAGGGCTATCTGGCCGGTACTGGCAATGGCGTTGCGGGCCCGTGTGAATTCGGCTTCTTCCACCCGCGCATTGCCGGTGAGGTAAGCCTCCACCGAGCGGCCCAGCGCGCCGTGGGCTTCCATCTGCCAATCCGGTGGCGGTGGGGTACTGCTGCAGGCGGCCAGCAGGGCGGCCAGCACCATGCCAGCATGCGGGCGGAACCGGCTGGGGATGTTCATGGCAGTTTGATCTCCGTGTCGCGGGCCAGCGGCCATTTGCGGTTGATCTCGTTGACCAGGCTTTCCACCTTGCGCAGGCTGGCCTCCACCTCGGCGCGCAGCGGCCCCAGGTCGGCCGTGGCGGTGCGCACGTTGGCCCCCACCGCTTGCGCCTCCGCCAGCACCGCGTCCATCTTTTTCAGGCTCTTGCGGGTGTCGTCCAGCAGGGCATTGACCTGACCTACAGAACCCTTCAGGTCGCGCACCAGGCCGTCGGGGCCGAACACCTGGGCATCGGCCCGGGCCGCCATGCCGTCGGCCCGGGTGGCCAAACCATCAGCCTTGAGTACCAGGCCGTCCAGCCGGGCCAGCAGCGCGTTCGTGCGGTCCAGCGTGGTGACGATCTTCTGCGCGTCCGCGTCGTTGCCGGTCAACAGGCCCAGCGCGCCACGCGGGCCGCTCAGGCGTTCGGTAGCGGTTTGCAGGTGGGCCAGGGTGGTGGCCACCGGCCCTTCCTTGGCGGTGATGGCGTTGAGGTTGTCCAGCAGGTCCTTGGTAGACGACAGCACCCGGGGAATGTCAGCCGTGGCGTCACCGCGCAGCACCTGGCGCTCGGCACCGTCGGGCAGCGGCGGATCCGTCAGCACGCCGGTGTAGGCCCGGATATTGGTGTTGCCCACCACGCCGCGCACCAGGGTGA
>JACPVZ010000053.1 GCA_016197305.1 Nitrosomonadales bacterium
CATCGGCGCGGTTACGTGCGCGGCGCTGCACGACACGCTGATGCTTGAGCTTATCCAGACGTTCCTTGAGCAGATGGACGCGACGCTCCAGCTTGCGGCGATCCAGCTCCAGCTTGGTTTCACCGGGGCCGCGCGCGCCCACGGCATGTTTCTGCTGGCCCATGTCGGTATTCATACCGACCAGCCGGGTAGAAAGATAGCGCAATTGCGCCAGCTCGACCTGGACCTTGCCTTCATGGCTTTGCGCACGCTGGGCAAAAATATCCAGGATCAGCATGGTCCGGTCGATCACCCGGGTGTTCAATTTGGTGGTCAGGTTGCGCATCTGCGCGGGAGTCAGGTCGTGATTGAAGATCACCAGCGGAATTTCCATGCGCTCGACAATTTCCGCGATTTCCTGAACCTTGCCGCTTCCGGCAAATAATGCGGCATCTGGGCGCTGTCGCTTGGCCTGGATAATCGCCAAGGTACGCACTCCTGCAGTTTCTGCCAGCAGGCGCAACTCTTCCAGGCTCTCCGAGTAATCGCTCTCGCCAAAATCTATGCTGACCAGAACGGCGGTTTCACTTGCCGTATTATTCTGCCGCATTACTCGGCGGTGTCTTGATGAGCGATATTGACTGAACGTGCCGGAACAATGGTGGAGATCGCGTGTTTATAGACCATTTGCGTAACAGTGCTCTTGAGCAGCACGACATACTGGTCAAACGACTCTATCTGACCTTGCAGCTTGATGCCGTTCACCAGATAGATGGCGACCTGCACATGCTCCTTGCGCAAGGCATTGAGGTAGGGGTCCTGCAGTTGTTGTCCTTTTACGTTCATATTATTGCTCTTATCAGTTAGGAACAGGAGCGTACTCTACTGGATTCCGCAGCTGCTGTGAACCCTTTGCCGAATATCGCCAGCGTGCGCGACTACATCACCCAAAACAAACGGCATCCGGTTATCCGCCGGATGCCGTTGATGTTTACATCCGCGTTACTTTACGACGCTGTCAATCACGACATTCAGGCCTTTGCTGCCTGGCTTGACCGCAGCGGTCACACCCTCCAGGTCGCCGGGTTGCGGCATGGGTGTTCCGGATTTAGATACGCGCGCAACCACCACGACTTGCGGGAAACCCGACAGCTTCAAATCCGGGCGCATTGCCATGCTATCGTCCAGCGTGAAATCGAGCGGCAGGTCTTTGACCTGCTTGCGGAACACCGCGAGCGGCATCTTCGGACCTTGAGCGGCGCGCGCCAGAATAAACACGGTATCGGTCGGTGAAACTTTGCCTGCCAGTGCAGGCGACAAGGACACCTTGCCTGCCAGCGCCGCGGCGGCATCCGGCTGCCCTGCGCCCTGATCGGGTGCGTCTACAGGCGCGAGCTTGGCCAGGGTCTTGTCCAGATCGGCCAGTTTTTTCTTGCCACCCGGCTGTGCGGCGAGCAAATCACGCGCCTCCTGGATATCCCTGACAAAACGCTGTGCATCCGGGGAGTCCGGCTGCAGCTGGTTAAGCAGCTTTTGCCAGTTCGTGATCGCCACGGCGTAATCCTTGCTTTCCATGCCGGCCGAACCGCTCAAGGCCAGCGCACTGATATTGTTCTCGTTCAGCGACAACGCCTTGCTCAGCATCTCTGCCACTTCCTTGCTGAGCAGTGTCTTGCCATGAGCCATCGCATACACGTCGGCATAATTCGCCCAGACCTGAGCCTCGTCAGGCACGATCTTGACCAGCTCGGCATAGGCATCGGCGCCCTCGGCATAACGCTGCTGCTTAATATAGGCCTGAGCCAGCATATACCAAGCATTCGGGTTCTCCGGATGTTTTTTCACCTCGCCTTCCAGCGCCTTAACGCTCTGCTCGGAATTGACCGTGCCATCGCTTCCGGCAACAACCTGGTCTTTTAATGATTGCGATGCATCGGGGCTGCCCAGATGCAGGTAAAGCGGCACGGTAAACAATGGCAGCAAGACCGCCAGCACAATCGCCAAGGTGCGATTGTTGCTGCGGGGCGCGACAGCCTGATCTGTTGATTTAACCTCACCCAGCATACGCGCCTGCAACTCGCGCTTGGCCTGGTCATAAAACTCCTGCGTCAACAACCCATTGCGCAGATCGGCATCCAGCTCGGCCAGCTGATCGCGCGATATCTCCAAATTGGACATGTCGCGCAATATATCTTCATTCTTGCCAGACTGGCGCCACAAAGGCAGCACTACAAACATCAGCGCGACAACGATCAGTAACGCACAAAAAATCCAGAATAAGTTCATGCTTGATTATCTTTCGGTTCGTTCAGCAACTGTTCGGCACGTCGCGCCGCTTCGGGTGTCAATTCCACTTCGGTATTCGCAAGGGTGCGTTTACGCTTGCGCAACTGGTAGACCAGCAGCAGACCGCCACCGACCATCAGCACAAACGGGCCGAACCACAGCAGCAAGGTCGTGCTTTTCACCTTGGGGTCATACAGCACGAAATCGCCATAGCGGTTCACCAGGTAATCGATGATTTCCTGGTCGCTCATCCCTTTGCTCATCTGCTCACGGACTTCACGACGCAGGTCTTCGGCCAGTTCGGCATGCGAGCTGGCCAGCGACTCGTTCTGACACACCAGACAGCGCAATTTCTCGGCCAAGCCTATCATGCGCTTTTCCAGAACAGGATCCGCGGCAAGCTCTTGGGCATCCTTCGCCACCGCACACATCGGCAGCAAACACATCAACAGTACCAGTAGCGATCTCATTTCTTTTGCAACTCCGCAACCAGGGGAAGAATTTTGCTTTTCAGATTTTCCGGGGTCACCGGTCCGATCTGCTTGTAGCGGATCACACCCTGCTTATCGATCACATAGGTTTCTGGAACGCCATATACCCCGTAATCGATCCCGACCCGGCCTTCCATATCCGAGGCGCTCAATACATAGGGATCGCCACCATTGCTCAGCCAGCCCAAGCCATTTTCACGCTTGTCCTTATAGTCCAGCCCGTAGATCGGCACGATATTCTCGCGCGCCAATGCCATCAGCACCGGATGTTCCTGCCTGCAGGACACGCACCATGAAGCCCATACATTCAGCAACCATACCTGCCCCTTCATGTCGCTCGCAGAAAACTGCTTGGATGGGTCATGCAGCTGCGGCAGCGTGAAAGCCGGGGCAGGCTTGTCGATCAACGGAGAAGGAACTTCGCGCGGATTCAGCCCGAGTCCGACCAGCAGGAATCCTGCCAGCACGACAAAGATAATAAATGGCCAAATAAATCTCATCATGATGCTTTTCCTTCGGCGACCGCCCCTCCCGTTGGTGAAATACCTTCAACCAACGCGCTGGGCTTCTTCATCTTGATACGATAGCGTCGATCGCTGATGGCCAACGCGCCGCCGAGCGCCATAAACACACAGCCGACCCAGATCCAGTCTACGAAAGGTTTGTAATAAACACGTATCGCCCAGGCTTCTACAGCACCCGGGATTTGCTCACCCATCGAGACATATAGATCACGAATAAAGCCGGTGTCTATCGCAGCCTCGGTCATTGGCATGCCGGAAGCATTGTATTGACGCTTTTCCGGGAACAGCACAGTGACCGGCTTGCCGTCTTTGCTGATCGAAACTCTACCCTGGGCAGCCATGTAATTTGGCCCCTTGGTGCCTTCGACGCTTTCCAGGCGGAACACGAAGCCATTCGCCTCTACCGTGTCGCCCATTTCCATGCGCACGTCGCGCTCGACCTCATAACCTTTCACCATGGTCACGCCGATGATGAACACCGCAACGCCGAAATGCGCGAACTGCATGCCGTAGTAACTCAACGATTGAGCACGGATACGCTTAATCAGGCCACCTTCGCCGGCAAGGCGCTGACCCAGACTGACCAAGATGGTCGTCACGATCCAGAATGCCATCAAATAGCCCAGCGAAATCAGTGGCGTCCATTTGCCCATCACGAACGGCAACAGCAACGCAATCACCAGCGAGCTGGCAAAAGCCCAACGCACCCGTTTGGCCAATTCAGGCAAGGCAAATTTTTTCCAGCGCGCCAAAGGACCCAGACCCATCAATTTGTCGCCCAAGCCGATTTTCGGAGCACGCCAGGCAAACAACAGCAAAGACGAACCGATCACGGCAACCAGGAATCCCAGAATAAAAATACCGCGCTTGGGATCCGTCGCAAAGGCATGCACGGAAGTCAGCACGCCCGAGCGTACCAGGAAGGTTCCCAACAGACTCAGAGAGAACGCCGCGATCGCCAACAATACCGTCCAGCTCTTGAACGCAGCGCGTTTTTCGGTCACGGCCAGCGAATGTATCAACGCCGTCCCAACCAGCCAAGGCATGAATGACGCATTTTCCACCGGGTCCCAGAACCACCAGCCACCCCAGCCGAGCTCATAATAAGCCCACCAGCTGCCCAACATGATGCCCAGCGTCAGGAACACCCAGGCAACCGTCGTCCAGGGACGCGACCAGCGTGCCCAGGTCGCATCCAGCCTGCCACCCAGCAACGCCGAGATCGCGAACGCAAATGCAACCGAGAAACCCACATATCCGGTGTACAGCATAGGCGGATGGATCGCCAAGCCCGGATCCTGCAACAGCGGATTCAGATCCAGCCCCTCTTCTGCGGCCGGAATCAAACGGTCAAACGGATTCGAGGTGAACAGCATGAACAGGAAGAACCCCACTGCGATCAGCCCCATCACGCCCAGCACGCGCGCCACCATCTCCTGCGGCAAATGCTTGCTGTTCAAGGATACGACCACCGCCCAGACAGACAGGTTGGTCACCCACAGCAACAACGACCCCTCATGGCCGCCCCAGATCGCGGCAATCTTGTAGATCGTCGGCAGCTGCGAATTGGAGTGCTGGGACACATACAGCACCGAGAAGTCGCTGGCCAGGAACGAAGCCATCAGACAACCGAAGGCGATCGCAACAAACACGAACTGTCCATAAGCCAAAGGACGCGCCATGCCCATCAACACCGAATTGCCACGCGCCGCGCCGAGAATCGGCAATACGCCGAGGCTGAGCGCAACAAACAGAGCAACAATCAAGGAAAAGTGACCAATTTCTGGGATCATGATATCGCTTTCAAAAGTTATTTAGCCATCTGAGCAGCGGACGCTGCCTCGGCGGACTTGGCTTCCTGGGCCTTTTTCATTGCATCTGCGGCTTCCGGCGGCATGTAATTCTCGTCATGCTTGGCCAGCACCTCATCGGCATGCATCACGCCGTCGGCCTCGATCTTGCCCTGCGCGACCACGCCCTTACCTTCCTTGAACAAGTCCGGCAGGATGCCCTTGTATACAACCGGGAAGGAATTCTTTGTGTCGGTAATCTTAAAACTGATCGCCAGATCGTCCGTCACACGCTTGATACTCCCCTCTTCCACCAAGCCACCGATACGGAAAGTCCTGCCTACCGGCACCTCCTTGTTGACCACCTGCGTCGGAGTGAAGTACAGACTGACATTATCTTTCAGCCCATACAGCACCAGGCCGACTGCAGCGCCAACCAGCGCAATACCCGCCAGGATATACATCAATTTTTTCTGCCGTGGTTTCATGTTATTCCTCACCTCCAGCATCGCGCATCAGGCGCACCTGACGCAATGTAATTTTGCGCTTGTGGATCACCATCGCGACCTCTACGGCGAAGACCAGAAAAGCCACCGCATAAGAACCCAGCCAGATATAGGTGAGCGGGTTTTCTCGCATCCAAACATCCAAACTCATTGTTGCACCTCCGGTAGTTCTGTAACCCATTTGGTATGTCGCTCTCGCTCCAAAATGATGCTGCGCACACGCATCAACGTCATCACGATGGCATACATCCAGCACGCAGCGAGCATCGTAAACATCGCCTGCTGCATCGCGATATGCATACTGGTCCCGCTAAACTTGATCGTCGAGCCCTGATGCAGCGTATTCCACCACTTCACCGAAAAATAGATGATGGGGACGTTGACCGAACCCACGATCGCCAGCAGCGCGGAGGCGCGATCGGCGCGGCGCGGATCATCGATAGACGCATGCAGCGCGATGAAACCCAGGTACAAGAACAACAGGATCAACTCCGAAGTCAGGCGCGCATCCCACACCCACCAGGCACCCCACATCGGCTTGCCCCACAGCGCACCGGTCCAAAGCGAAATAAACGCGAACAGCGCCCCGGTAGGCGCCATCGCGCTGGCCATCATCGAGGACAGGCGCGTGTTAAAAATCAGCCCGAGCGCAGCATAACCGGCCATGATCATGTAAAGAAACATCGACAATATCGATGCCGGCACATGGATGAATATGATGCGATAGAACTCGCCCTGTTGCGCATCGACCGGCGCGACCGCAAAGCCGATGTACAGGCTGATCCCACACAGAATCACCGCAGGGATAGCGAACCAGGGTATCAGCTTGCCAGCCAGCCCATAAAAAGTTGTCGGTGCAGAATATTTAAACCAATTGATAGCCAACTTAATTACTCCATCGATATACGCAACGCCTGCGCCGTGACCCACGGCGTAAACACCAAAGCCAGCAACAACAAAGCCCCCAACAAGGACATATGAGGCACCACCGTCAAGCCCGCCGAGATCGCCTCCACCGCGCCCGTGCCAAAGATCAGCACAGGTATGCAAAGCGGCAATACCAGCAATGACAACAACACCCCGCCACCACGCAACCCCAAAGTCAGGGCCGCGCCAATCGCCCCCACCATGCTCAGGATGGGCGTACCAAGCAACAGACTCAGGATCAATACACCCAAGGCGTTCGCCGACATATCAAACTGCACACCCAGCACCGGAGCCATCAACACCAAGGGCAGGCCGGACACCATCCAGTGCGCCACCATCTTGCCCAGCACCAGCATCGACAGCGATTGCGGCGCCAGCATCATCTGCTCCAGCGTGCCGTCCAGATAGTCCGCCGAAAACAAGCGCCCCAGCGACAGCATCGACGACAACAACGCGGCAACCCACAGCACGCCCGATGCCATCTTGCGCAGCATATCCATTTCCGGACCGACCCCGAGCGGGAACAGGCTGACGACCATAACGAAGAAAATCAACGTGGTCAACACATCCGCACGCCGGCGCATCGCAAGCACCAGGTCGCGCCGCACCACCAACACCAACAAACCCGGCAACGATAATTTTTTCATGACAGAGACAATCGCCGCAACTCCACCCCGGGAACCAGCAGCGGCTGGTGGGTAGTAAAAATCACCATCCCATTTTTTTCCAGATGCTCGGCGATCAACTCCTGCATCAAATCCACCGCGCGCACATCCAGCGCGGCGAGCGGCTCATCCAGAATCCACAATGCTGCATCGCTCACCAGCAACCTGGACAACGCAACCCTGCGCCGCTGCCCCTGCGACAACACCTTGACCGGCAAGGCCTCACGCCCCTTCAAACCCAGTCGGCGCAACACCTGCAGCGCCTGCCTTTCATCCACCTCCAGCCCATCCACCCCGGCGGAGATACACAGGTTTTCCAGCGCGCTCAACTCATCCTTGATCGCATTCAGGTGGCCGAGATAAATCATCTCGGAGTAATACTCCTCGTCCGCTTCCTTGATGTCCTCACCACGCCAGAAAATTTTTCCGTCTGCGGGCATCATCAGACCGCAAAGAGTCCGCAGCAGGCTGGTTTTACCACTGCCGTTCTCACCCTCCACCTGCATGATTTCACCTGCGGAAAGCTTAAAATTCAGACCGGAAAATAACTGATGATCTCCGCGGACACAAGCAAGATTGCTGACTTCCAGCATTACGTGATTAATAGTTGAGTAATAGGTTGGGACGGATTATATACAACAACAGATTCCGAGTGCAGAAAAAATATACCGCAAATCCACACCCTCCGGCAGGCTTAATCATGGCCATTCCCGACGAAAAAAAGCAAGGCACATCCATGCAACAGCGGTATATCAGCCATTTGCAGTTATAATCGCCGCTTATTTCAAATGACCAATCTTCTTCAACAGAGGAACAGCATGGGATTTCTCTCAAGCAAACGTATCTTGATTACCGGCATGATCAGCAACCGCTCGATCGCCTACGGCATCGCCAAGGCAATGCACCGAGAAGGGGCAGAACTGGCCTTTACCTATCAAGGCGAACGGGTACGCGGCCGTGTCGAAGAAATGGCCAAGGACTTCGGCAGCGAACTGGTATATCAATGCGAGGTCGGCAGCGATGCTGACATCGCGCAACTGTTCAGCGACCTGAGCAAACAATGGGACAGATTCGACGGGTTCGTTCACGCGATCGCCTTTGCGCCGCGCGAGGCACTGGACGGGGAGTTTCTCGACGGCTTCAGCCGCGAAGCATTCCGCATCGCACACGATATCAGCGCCTACAGCTTCCCGGCGATGGCCAAAGCCGCCCTGCCGATGCTGGAAGGGCGCAACGCCGCGCTGCTGACCCTGAGCTACCTGGGCGCGGTGCGCACCATGCCGCACTACAACGTGATGGGCATGGCCAAGGCCAGCCTGGAAGCCGGCGTGCGTTACCTGGCAATGCAACTGGGGGGGAAAGGAATCCGCGTGAATGGCATTTCCGCCGGTCCGATCAAAACCCTGGCCGCCGCGGGGATTGCCGATTTCAACAAATTGCTCGGATACAACGAAAAACATGCACCGCTCAAGCGCAACGTGACGATAGACGAGGTAGGCAATGCCGCCGCGTTCCTGTGCAGCGATCTGGCCAGCGGCATCACCGGCGAGATCACCTATGTCGATGGCGGCTTCAACACCACCTCACTGGGCACCACCGAAGCTTAACCGGCGTATCCAAGGGACCGACAACCAAGCTATACCTCCAAAGGTGGCACGACTTTGATGACCTCCTCCGCCGTGGTGATGCCGGCAGCGACCTTTGCGGCGGCGCTGACGCGCAATGGCTTCATGCCTTCGCGCAACGCCAGCTCCCTGATCCTGGCAATATCCGCATCCTGCACCACCAGCCGCTGCATCCCCGCACTGAAAGGCAACATCTCATAAATACCGGTACGTCCGCGATAGCCGGTCATCCGGCACTCGAGACAGCCGGTAGCGACCTTGACCTGCGCAGGCCTCTCGGCCTTCCACGGAGCAATCAATTCCCGCCAGGCCTGCTCGCTGATTTCACCATCGGTCTTGCAATGCGGGCACAGAGTGCGAACCAGGCGCTGCGCCATCACCCCCAGCAGCGTCGAGTTGAGCAAATAAGCCGGGACTCCCAGTTCCAGCAAGCGGGTGATCGCGGAAGGCGCATCGTTGGTATGCAGCGACGACAGCACCAGATGCCCGGTGAGCGCGGCCTGTATCGCCATTTCGGCAGTCTCCGCATCGCGTATTTCGCCGACCATGATGATATCGGGGTCCTGGCGCAGCAGCGTACGCACCCCGTCGGCGAAACCCAGCCCGATATTGTGCTGCACCTGCATCTGGTTGAACGCGGGCTCGATCATTTCGATCGGGTCTTCGACGGTGCAAACGTTCACCTCCGGAGTGGCGATCTGCTTCAGCGTCGAATACAACGTCGTGGTCTTGCCCGATCCGGTCGGCCCGGTCACCAGGATGATACCGTTCGGCTGACGCGTCCAGTCGCCCCACAGCTGCGTCTGCTCCTGGGAAAAACCGAGGTCGGAAAAATTCTTCACCAGGATTTCCGGATCGAAAATCCGCATCACCAGCTTTTCGCCAAACGCCGTCGGCATCGTGGACAGGCGCAATTCGATCTCTTCGCCATCGCCGCTGACCGTCTTGATACGCCCATCCTGCGGCCTGCGTTTTTCCACCATGTCCATGCGGCCGAGCAGCTTGATGCGATTCGTGATGGCGCCCGCCACCGTGGCAGGCAACTGATAGACCTGGTGCAACACGCCATCGATACGGAAGCGCACGATACCGATATCCCGGCGCGGTTCCAGATGGATGTCGCTGGCGCGTTGCTCGAACGCATATTTGAACAACCAGTCGACCAGAGTAACGACGTGCTGCTCGTTGGCATCCAGATTCTTGCTCTTGCCCAGCTCGACCAGCTGCTCGAAGTTCTGAACCCCGATCGCCTGCCCCGTTTTCGCCTTGCTCGCGAGCTGCACGGAATTGGCCAGGTTGTATATCTCCGGCAGGTAATGATTGATATCTGACGGACTGGACAGCACCAGCCTGATTTTAAGGTTGAGGATGCGCTCCAGATCGGCGACCCAGTCGGTGACAAATGGCTCTGCGGTGGCGATCGTCACCTCATTCGCACCGACCTTGACCGGCATGATCTTCAGGCGCTCTGCATATGATTTGGAAACGACATTGGCGATCCCGGCAAAATTCAACTTCAGCGGGTCGACGTGGAAATACGGCACCCCGATCCGGGCGGCCAGCCATTCCGTAAGAGACTCGATGCTCAACGGCTTGCATGGAGGAAGCAAACTGCACCATTGCTGCGAACCGACCACCACCAGCGGATGCGCATGATCCGCCTTATGGTTCCTGGCCAGCTTGTCCGCGTCCTCCGGCGACTCATCAGCCTGATGCTCGTTCGGCTGCAGTGTTTTCTTCAGCCGCTTTTGTTCCTGCTTGAGCTTCTTGGCGATCTCTTTCTGGCGCTTCTCGTAGCTATAGTTCGTCTTGGCCATCTGCACCCCCTATTGAATTCCACTTGCCGGCTGGCAATGTGCTGCGCGGCTTTTACCGATGCAGCATCGGCTGCAATCGGCCATCCACACTACTCCATGTACATCCCGCCGTTCACATGCAGTGTGACACCGGTGATGTAGGCCGCCCCCGGGCCAGCCAGGAAAGCCACCGCAGCGGCGATATCGGCGGGTTGGCCAAGACGCTTCAACGGCACATGCTCGACCAGTTTGGCGCGCTGCTCTTCGCCCAACGCATGCGTCATGTCGGTATCGATGAATCCCGGCGCGACGCAGTTCACGGTGATATTGCGGCTGCCGATCTCCTGCGCCAGGGATTTGGTGAAGCCGACCATGCCAGCCTTCGAGGCCGCGTAATTCGCCTGCCCCGGATTGCCCATGCTGCCGACCACCGATGAAATGCTGATGATGCGCCCGCCCCTGGCCTTCATCATCGCGCGCAACACCGCGCGGCTGAGGCGGAATACCGATTTCAGGTTGGTAGCCAACACATCGTCCCATTCCTCATCGCTCATGCGCGCCAGCAGGTTGTCGCGAGTGATGCCGGCGTTGTTCACCAGGATCGATATCTCGCCAAATTGCTGGCGTATCGCCCCCAGCACCTGCTCGGTCTGCGCGACATCATTGACATTCAATGCCATGCCGGCGCCCTTGATCCCGGCAGCCTCCAGATAGCTTGCGATGGCCTGCGCGCCATTGGCGCTGGTCGCGGTGCCAATTACGATCGCCCCTTGGTTGCCCAGTTCCAGCGCGATAGCCTGGCCGATGCCACGGCTTGCGCCGGTAACCAATGCGATTTGTCCTTGTAACGTCATGCGAACTCCTTATCCGAGAGTGTTCAATACCTGCTTGAGTGCTTCGCCGTCGTTGATGGCCAACGCTTGCTGGGCAGCATCGATGCGCTTGTTCAGTCCTGCCAGCACCTTGCCCGGCGCGCATTCGACGTTATACGTGACGCCTTGCTTGCCGAATTCCAGCACCGTCTCCACCCAGCGTACCGGCGAATATAACTGCCGCACCAGCGCATCCTTGATCGAAGCCGCATCCGCATAGCTACGCACGTCGGCGTTGTGCAGAACGGGGATGGTTGGCGCTTGCACGGCCACGTTGTTCAGATAGCTACGCAACTGTTCCGCTGCGCCTTTCAGCAGGCTGCAATGCGATGGCACGCTCATCGGCAGCATGATCGCGCGCTTCGCGCCCCTGGCCTTGGCCAGCTCCATGCCGCGTTCCACTGCGGCACGATTTCCCGCGATCACCACCTGGCCGGGAGAGTTGAAATTCACCGCCTCCAGCACCTCGCCCTGCGCCCCCTCGGCACATACCGCACGCACGGCCTCGTCATCCAGCCCGAGTATTGCGGCAATCCCGCCCACACCTTCCGGCACGGCCTGCTGCATGCATTGCGCGCGGTAACGCACCAGTGGCAGCGCATCGGCAAAATCCAGTGCGCCTGCGGCGACCAGCGCGGTGTATTCGCCCAGGCTGTGGCCCGCCATGATGACTGGGATTGCGCCGTCCTGCACCTGCCAGGCGCGATATACCGCCACGCCTGCGGTGAGCATGATGGGCTGGGTATTCACGGTGGCATTCAGCTCTGCATCGCTGCCCTCGGTAACCATCTGCCACAGATCCATGTCCAGCACATCCGATGCCTCGGCAAAGGTATTGCGCACCACCGGAAAATCGGCATAGCCGTTCATCATGCCGCGCGATTGCGATCCTTGCCCGGGAAATACGAAAGCGAATTTTGTCATTTTCGAACCTACCACTTGATTAAAACAGCACCCCAGGTAAACCCGCCACCCACGGCCTCCAGCAGGACATTCTGTCCGGGCTTGATGCGCCCATCGCGCACCGCGGTGTCCAGCGCCAAAGGAATCGAGGCTGCGGAGGTATTGCCATGCTGCGCGACGGTCACGACCACGTTATCCATGCTCAACCCCAGTTTTTTCGCGGTCGCCTCCATGATGCGGATATTGGCTTGATGCGGCACTAGCCAGCTGATGTCGGAACCCTGCAAATTATTGTCTGCCAGCACTTCCTCGACCACCTCGCTCAGCACCTTGACCGCAAACTTGAACACCGCCTGCCCGTCCATCTTGATGAACGGATCCCCCTGCACCTCGCCGTTGCGAATGTTGCCATCGGCTTTCAGCATGCCGCGATGACTGCCATCGGCGTGCAGCCTGCTGGATACAATGCCGGGCGTCGCACTGGCGCGCAACACAACCGCACCCGCACCATCCCCGAACAACACACAGGTCGCACGATCCTCCCAATCCAGGATGCGTGTCAACACCTCGGCGCCGACCACCAGCGCAGTCTTGGCCTGGCCGCCGCGAATATACAGATCGGCGGTGTTCAGCGCATAGACAAAACCGCCGCATACCGCCTGCATGTCGAATGCCGCGCCGCAATTTTTGATGCCCAGCTTGTCCTGCAGTATGCAGGCGGTGCTGGGGAAAATCTGGTCCGGAGAAGTCGTGGCGACGATCACCAAGTCGATCTCGTCGGCATTGATACCCGCCGCCTCAATCGCACGCAGACTGGCCTGCAGCGCCAGGTCACTGGTCATCTCATGGTCCGCCGCAACATGACGCTCATGGATGCCGCTACGCGAAACAATCCAGTCGTGCGAGGTCTCGACCATCTTCTCCAGGTCGTAATTGCTCAATACCTTGGCTGGCAAATAGCTGCCGGTCCCGATAATTTTTGAATACATCAGACGGCTCCTTGCCCTGTATTTTGGCGCTGATGATGCCACTTCTCGACATGCTCACTGATGTGCTGCAACATCCCGCCACGCGCTTCTTCCGCTGCACGTTCGATGGCACAGCGGAAAGCGTACACATCCGCAGAACCGTGACTCTTCACCACGATACCTTTCAAGCCGAGAAAACTCGCGCCGTTGTAACGCCGGTGATCCAGCCTGTGCTTAAATGCTTTTAGTACCGGCAGCGACACCAGCGCGGCGAATTTTGTGTACATGTTTTGACTGAAGCCTTCGCGCAGGAAGCCGCCCATCATCTTCGCCACTCCCTCCGCAGTCTTCAGCGCCACATTGCCCACAAAACCGTCGCATACCACCACATCGGTGACGCCTTTGAAGATGTCGTCACCTTCGACATTGCCATAAAAATTCAGGTCGCTGGCGCGTAGCAGCTCTGCGGCCTGCTTGACCACTTCATTACCCTTGATGTCTTCGCTGCCGATATTCAGCAAGCCGACACTCGGATTGGGCTTATGCTCCAAAGCAGTGGCCAGTGTGGAGCCCATCAGCGCAAACTGCAACAGATGTTCGGCAGAACAATCGGTGTTGGCTCCCAGATCGAGCATGCATACCTGCCCTTTTTTGGTCGGCAGATAGGAGGCAATCGCCGGGCGATCGATGCCCGGGAGGGTTTTCAGCACATAGCGTGCCGTCGCCATCAGCGCGCCGGTATTGCCGGCGCTGACACAGGCCAGCGCTTCGCCGCTCTTGACCAGATTGATGCTGACACGCATCGAAGAATCTTTCTTGCCGCGCAATGCCGACTGCGGCTGCTCATCCATCCCCACCACCTCGGTTGCCGGATGGATGCGCAAATGCACGCCGGGCTGCACGCCCAAGGCGCGCAACTCGGTTTCAATGGCATCAGGGATACCCACCAGAACAATGGTATCGTCAGGAAAGTGTTTAAGATACTCAACCGCAGCAGGAATGGTGACCGTGGTTCCGTGGTCGCCTCCCATTGCATCTATAGCTAATGTGACATCCACTAAGCGATCCTGAGGGTGCAGAAAATACTGGGAGAAAAGAAAACGCAGCCGACCGCGATGATCGGCTGCGTTGATTTCAAGAGCTTATTCGCCCTTGGTCTTCACTACCTTCTTGCCGCGGTAGAAACCGCTCGGGCTGATGTGGTGGCGCAGATGCGTTTCACCGGTGGTCGGCTCGATCGCAGTCGATGGATTGGTCAAAAAATCGTGGGCGCGGTGCATACCACGATTGGATGGGGACTTTTTATTCTGTTGTACTGCCATGATCACTACTCCTAAAAAAACTGTTAATTACGCTTCAACTTAGCCAAAACTGCAAAGGGACTGGATTCCTCGCCCAGCAAATTCTTGCCATCTGCCGCCTGACAAGCCCCCAACTCATGTTTGGGTGCAATTGGCAGACTCAACAAAATCTCCTCTTCCAGCAAGCTCAGCACATCCAACTGCGCTTCGGCCAAGATGCTGTCGAACTCATCTTCCTCGTCGTCCAACGCATCCAGGCTGGTCTGGTCCCGCAACATCAGGCGCGCATGCAGCTGCACGGGATAATCCAGGCCCTGCAAACATCGCTGACAACGCAGCTGACAACGCCCCGCCACCTCGACATCCAGAAAACAATCACCCCGTTTATCCAGCCCGCCATGCACCGTATAGCTTAAAACTCCCTGCGGATTATCCAGCACATCCTGCAACCGAGACAACTCGGTTATGGGCACTTCACCGCTGATACGTCGACCATTTCTGGCAAAATCCAAGCTGTCGATCAAAGGTCGTGCGTACATGAGGCGCGCATGATATATTTTTCACCGCTTTCTGTCAAAAAACCTAAGGAATATTGTTGAATTCTCAGTTGCTTGTCCTCGCTTCCAGCTCCATTTACCGCTGTGAACTCTTGAAACGCCTCGGGCTTCCATTCGTGACGGCGGTTCCCGATGTAGATGAAACCCCGCTACCCCATGAAACCGCGCGCGCCACTTCGGCACGCCTGGCCCAGCTAAAAGCCCGTGCCGTGGCCGCCGCATACCCCGATGCCTTGGTCATCGGCTCGGATCAGGTCGCCCTGCTGGACGAACAGCAACTGGGCAAGCCCCTCACCCACCAGAATGCGGTCAAACAGCTGCGCATGATGCGTGGCAAAACCACCTGTTTCTATACCGCATTGACCCTGCTCAACAGCAAGACTGGCAACATCCAGACCGAAGTAGCGGAGAACCACGTCACATTGCGCGAACTCAGCGATGCCGAAATCGAGTCCTATTTGCTCAAGGAACAGCCCTACCACTGTGCCGGGAGCGCCAAATCGGAAGGATTGGGCATCGCGCTGATCAGCCGCATCGGCGGTGACGACCCCAATGCACTGGTCGGACTGCCGCTGATCCTGCTGACCAGCATGCTGCGCCGCGAAAACGTGCGCCTATTCTGACATGAACACCTCTACGGGCACGCTATACCTGATTCCCTGCACGCTGGGCGACACCCCGGCAGCGCAAGTGCTCCCCCAACATGTGATCGAGGTGGCGCGCAAATTAAGCCATTTCGTCGTGGAACAACCCAAAACTGCACGCCAGTTCCTGTCCTCGCTCAAACCGGAACAGCCGATCCAGTCGCTGCATATCGCTACGCTTAACGAACATAGCGATCGCAAGGAATTGCCCGAACTGCTCGCTCCGCTCCTGGCCGGAAACGACGTAGGCATCATCTCCGAGGCCGGTTGCCCCGGAATCGCCGACCCCGGCGCAGCACTGGTCGACCTGGCTCACCGCAAAGGCATCCGCGTCACTCCCTTGGTCGGCCCTTCGTCCATTCTGCTTGCCCTGATGGCCTCCGGCCTGAATGGCCAATGTTTTGCCTTCCATGGCTACCTCCCCATAGACGAGACCGAACGCAATCAAACGATCACCGCACTGGAGACCGAGTCGGCCAAGCGCAACCAGACCCAGCTGTTTATTGAGACGCCCTATCGCAACGAACGCATGCTGCACGCACTGCTTGCCCGCTGCCGCCCGCAAACCCTGTTGTGCGTCGCCACCGACCTGACTCTGCCCAACGAGCGCATCCAGACTCGCTCCATCTCGCAATGGAAAAGCATTCCAGATCAATCTTTTAACAAACACCCCAGCCTGTTTCTACTGCTGGGAAAAAGTTAATTCAGTTGCCCCCCCATGCAGTTTCTGGTATTAAAGCAAACTTAATTTTTATCCCGTTGGAGAAGTGCAATGCCGGTACAGTCACACAAGCCCGTCGCCCCGTACAAACCGAAAAAGGGCGAAGCGTATATGAACCCCAAACAGCTCGATCATTTCCGCCAGATCATGAACAGCATCAAGGCTGAGTTGGGTGAAGATATCGACCGCACTGTACACACGATGCAGGACGAAGCCACCGTTTTTGCCGACCCGAACGACAGAGCCACTCAAGAGTCCGACATGGGCCTGGAACTGCGCAATCGCGATCGAGAACGGAAACTGATCAAGAAGATCAATGAAATGCTGGCAAAGATCGATGCCGGGGATTATGGCTACTGCGACAACTGCGGTGTAGAAATAGGCCTGAGCCGTCTCGAAGCCAGGCCGACCGCCACCCTGTGTATCGACTGCAAGACCCTGGATGAGATCAGAGAGAAGCAGATAGCGAAATAAAATCCTCAATCTGCGCAGGCTCACATGGGCTAGCACATGTTATGCCGAAGCCGAAAAACAAAAAAGCCCCGCTATAAATAGCGGGGCTTTTTGCTGTTCGGCGAATTACTCGTTCACTGCAGCGGCCTCGGGTGCCGGCAGCAGCACCTTCATGCTCAGCTTCATGCGCCCCTTGTCATCCACCTCCAGTACCTTCACACGCACCACCTGGCCTTCCTTGAGGTGATCCGACACGCTGTTGACGCGCTCGTGAGCGATCTGCGAGATATGCAGCAAACCATCCTTGCCGGGCAGAATGTTGACCAGCGCACCGAAATCGAGCAGCTTGACCACAGGCCCCTCATAGATCTTGCCGACTTCCACTTCGGCCACGATATCTTCAATGCGTTTCTTGGCCAGATTGCCCGCCTCGCCACTCACGCAAGAGATGGTGATATTGCCCGAGTCGTCGATATCGATCGTGGTGCCGGTTTCTTCGGTCAAGGCACGGATAACCGCACCGCCCTTGCCGATCACGTCACGGATCTTCTCGGGGTTGATCTTCATCTTGATCATGCGCGGTGCAAAGTCCGACACTTCGGTGCGCGCCTGCGGCATCGCCTGTTTCATCAGGCCGAGGATGTGCATACGCCCCTCACGAGCCTGAGTCAGCGCAGCCTGCATGATTTCGCGGGTAATGCCGTTGATCTTGATGTCCATCTGCAGCGCGGTTACACCAGTTTCGGAACCCGCAACCTTGAAATCCATATCGCCCAGATGATCCTCGTCGCCGAGAATATCGGTCAACACCGCGAAACGGTTGCCCTCCTTGATCAGCCCCATCGCAATTCCCGCCACGTGCGCCTTGAGCGGCACACCCGCATCCATCAGCGACAGGCAGCCGCCGCATACCGACGCCATCGAGCTGGAACCGTTCGATTCGGTGATTTCCGATACCACGCGCATCGCATAGCCAAAATCCTCTTCGCTCGGCAGCACCGCAACCAAGGCGCGCTTGGCTAGACGGCCATGGCCGATCTCACGGCGTTTTGGCGTGCCCACACGGCCGGTTTCGCCAGTGGAATACGGGGGAAAATTGTAATGCAGCATGAACCGGTCGCTGTATTCACCCTGCAGCGCATCAATCTTCTGGGAATCGCGCATGCTGCCAAGCGTCGCCACCACGATGGCCTGAGTCTCACCGCGCGTAAACAGCGTGGAGCCGTGAGTACGGGGCAGCACGCCGTTGCGTATCGTGATCGGGCGCACAGTGCGCGTATCACGACCGTCGATGCGAGGTTCGCCACTCAAAATTTGTCCGCGCACGATCTTGGCCTCCAGCGCGCCGAACAGGTCGCTGACGTGATTCTTCTGGCCCGCATTAGCCTCGGTAATGATTGCCGCCATCACCTTGTCACGTATCGCCGCAACCGCATCGGTACGCGCCTGCTTGGAGCGGATCGCATAAGCCTGTTGCAACTCGGCTTCAGCCAATGCGCTGATTTGCGCGATCAGCGCCTCGTCCTTGGCCGGCGCAGCCCAATCCCATGCCGGCGCACCGACTGCATCCGCCATCTCATTGATGGCCTGAATCACGACCTGCATCTGCTCGTGGCCGAACATCACCGCGCCCAGCATGACCTCCTCGGACAGCTGCTGCGCTTCGGACTCGACCATCAGCACAGCGCGCTCGGTACCGGCGACCACCAGATCCATTTGCGAAGTCTTCAGCTCGGTAGCGGTCGGGTTGAGCAGATACTGGCCATCGGCATAACCCACGCGCGCCGCGCCTATCGGACCATCGAAAGGCACCCCGGAAATCGCCAATGCCGCAGATGCACCGATCATGGCGGGGATATCGGAATCGATCTCGTTGTCCGAAGACATGACCGTCGCGACGATTTGCACTTCGTTGTAAAAACTTTCCGGGAACAGCGGGCGCAACGGCCGGTCGATCAGGCGCGAAGTGAGAATTTCTTTTTCGCTGGGGCGTCCTTCACGCTTGAAGAAGCCGCCGGGAATTTTGCCGCCCGCATAGGTGCGCTCCTGATAATCCACCGTCAGCGGGAAAAAGTCTTGCTCCGGCTTGGCATCCTTTCTGCCAACCACGGTAACCAGCACGACGGTTTCGTCGAGACTGACCATCACGGCACCGCTGGCCTGACGCGCGATTTCACCGGTTTCCAGAGTGAGTTGATGATTGCCGAACGCGATTGTTTTTTTATAGTGACTCAAGATAGACCCCTCTGTGCATGACATGGCGCGCAATTGCACCACTCAGAATTGACAAGACAAAACCTCATAAACTGGCTACACGACGCAACATCCGAAACTTGGCTCTCGCCCATCCATGCGATGCAGCGCCTCTTTGCCCCAATGTTAGGCCACTCACAAAACGACACGGGCCGCAATTGCGACCCGCTGAACCCAGTGTTACTTGCGAATATCTAGGCGCTGAATCAATGAGCGATAACTCGCATCATTCTGGCTCTTGAGGTAATCGAGCAGCTTGCGGCGGCGGCTCACCAGGCGCAGCAGGCCGCGACGGGAATGGTGATCCTTAACATTGCTCTTGAAATGTTCAGTCAGATAATTGATACGTGCAGTGATCAATGCCACTTGCACTTCCGGGGAACCGGTGTCGCTCTTGGCACGCTGAAAGTCGGTAACGATTTGCGCTTTTTGCGCGGCGGTGATTGCCATTGTTTATGCTCTCCTAAAAAAGTGGCGCATTCTACCCCTGAATGGGCTGATAGCTCAACCCCATAATTTTCAACAAAAACCAAATCCGGTCGCGGATTGTAATGCTCACGCCCCGACCCCATGCATCCGGCCCAGGCAAAGCACGGATATCCACTGCAGGGAAACTTAAAAAATCTCATAAATTCAATTGCAATCCGCCCCAGCAGTCCTCTGTTAGCAAACAGTCACGACCTACTGGCACCCAACCGAACTCCATGCTGAAAAACCACTCGCCTGAAAGTAGATGCTTGAGCGGCTTTCGCGAGCGAGCTCGCTTCTACCCTTTACCAGCCTGATTCTGTTCATCCACAGACTGGCCAATCCTTTCGCAAGCATAACCAGCGACTAGCCCGCACGCGGGCTTAGTCGATTGGCTATAAGCAATGACTTGCCGCTTCAACGGCTTAGTTAGATGGCTAGTGGTTTTATCAGCAGTTCCATCAAACTCGCTCCCTCAAACAAACACTCCCGCACGCGGCGGGAGTGTTTGCATTGGCTTGTATCTACCGCAACAGCGCTCAGTGCAGCAGCAGCGACTGTTGCACCGAGACCGCGCAGATCGACATCAGCGCGCCGGGCAGCAAGCCCAGGAACAGCACGCCCAGGCCGTTGACGCTGATCAGCAGCGCGGTGTCCTGACCGATCACGATAGGCGCCTTGCTGTCCGGGGTGTCGAAATACATCAGCTTGACGATGCGCAGGTAGTAGAACGCGCCGATCAGCGAGAACATCACCGCCAGCGCGGCCAGCCACAGGTGGCCCGCCTGCACGACCGCATTCAGCACCGAGAACTTGGCATAGAAGCCCACGGTGGGGGGCACGCCGGCCATCGAGAACATCAGCAGCAGCATCATGAATGCCAGCCACGGGCTGCGCTGGGCCAGGCCCTTGAAGTCGTCCAGCTTGTCGGCCTCGAAGCCTTCGCGCGACAGCAGCATGATCATGCCGAACGCGCCCAGCGACATCAGCGCGTAGATCACCACATAGAACATCGATGCGCCATAGCCTTCGATGCCGCCGCTCAGCAGGCCGAGCAGCAGGAAGCCCATGTGGGCGATGGTCGAGTAGGCGAACATGCGCTTCATGTTGGTCTGCGCGATCGCGGACAGGTTGCCGATCGCCATCGAGGCGATGGACAGGATGATCAGCATGCCCGACCAGTGCTGCACCAGCGGCTGCAGCCCCTCGACCAGGATGCGCGAAACGAAGGCGAATGCGGCCAGCTTGGGGGCGGAACCGATCAACATCGTCATCGCGGTCGGCGCGCCGTGGTACACGTCAGGCACCCACATATGGAACGGCACGACGCCCAGCTTGAACGCCAGACCCGCAACCACGAATACCAGGCCGAACACCAGCAGCGCCTTGTTGGCCGCACCGGACTGGATCGCGCTGGAGATCGTGCCCAGATCGAGCGAGCCGGTCGCGCCGTACAGCATCGACATGCCGTAGAGCAGCAGACCGGACGCCAGCGCGCCGAGGATGAAGTATTTCATCGCGGCTTCGGTCGCGGTGGCGCAATCGCGCTGCAATGCGACCATCGCGTACAGACTGAGCGAAAGCAGCTCCAGGCCCAGATACAGCGACACGAAGTTGTTGGCGGAGATCATCACCATCATGCCCAGCGTGGCGAACAGCGTCAGCACCATGAATTCGCCGGTGAACAGCTTGCGCAGGATCAGGTATTGGCGCGAGTACACCAGCATCATCGCCACCGCGAGGTAGGTCAGCAGTTTCAGCACGTCGGCCATCAGGTCGTCGACGAACATGCCATGCAGCGCGTAGACCACGCCATTCGCATGGGTGGAAACGGTGATCACCGAGCAGCCCAGCAAGGTCAACTGGACCAGCATATACGTCAGCAACCGGTCTTTCTGGCAGATCAGCACGTCGGCGACCAGGATCACGCAGGTCATGCACAACAGGAAGATCTCCGAACTGGCCGGCATCAAGTTTGTCATCAAATCCATATTCATACTCATCCCAAAGTTGACTGCTTACAACGGCAGCTTGGAGCGCGCCACATGCACCAGCAGGTCGTTCACCGATACATGCATGATTTCGCTGAACGGCAGCGGATACAGCCCCATGCCCAGCACGGTCAGCGCCAAGATCGCGAAGATCGCCTTCTCGCGCAGATTCATGTCGGTCAGCTCGTTCACGTGGTGATTGGTCACCGCGCCGAAGATCACCCGCTTGTACATCCACAGGGTGTAAGCCGCGCCGAAGATCAGCGTGGTCGCGGCGGCGAACGCGTACCAGAAGTTCGCCTTCAGCGCGCCCATGATCACCATGAATTCGCCGACGAAGGCGCTGGTGCCCGGCAGGCCGCTGTTGGCCATCGCGAACAGCATGAAAAACGCCGCGAACACCGGCATCTTGTTCGCCACGCCGCCGTAATCGGCGATCTTGCGGCTGTGCATGCGGTCATACAGCACGCCGATGCACAGGAACAATGCGCCGGCGACGAAACCGTGCGAGATCATCTGCAGCAGCGCGCCTTCCATGCCGTAGGCATTGAAGATGAAAAAGCCCATGGTCACAAAGCCCATGTGCGAGATCGACGAGTACGCCACCAGTTTCTTCATGTCGGTCTGCATCAGCGCGACCAGGCCGATGTACACCACCGCGATCAGCGACAGCGCGATCATCATGCCGGAGAGGTAATGGCTCGCATCCGGCGCGATCGGCATCGAGAAGCGCAGGAAACCGTAGGCGCCGACCTTCAGCATGATTGCCGCCAGAATCACCGAACCGCCGGTGGGCGCCTCGACGTGCGCATCCGGCAACCAGGTATGCACCGGGAACATCGGCACCTTCACCGCGAAGGC
>JACPVZ010000054.1 GCA_016197305.1 Nitrosomonadales bacterium
AATATGGCACATAGAAAAATCACCCTTCGACTTCGCTACGTGCAGTTTATCCTGAGCATGGACGAAGGGCTCAGGGCGAACGGCGTTTTTCAACAGCCTGTTAGAATCTCTCCCTCACCTTGATCGGCATCATTTCACGTGCACACCACCCTGACACCAAAACGCGAACGTTATTTATTGCTCACACTGGCGGGCATCCAGTTCAGCCATGTGCTGGACTTCATGATCATGATGCCGCTGGGCCCTATCCTGATCAAAGCCTTTGGTATCAGCACCCACGAGTTCGGCCTGCTGGTCGCGTCCTATAGTTTCAGCGCCGCGCTGTCCGGGATACTCGCCGCGACCTTCGTCGACCGCTTCGAGCGCAAGCGCATGCTGCTGACGATGTTCGGCCTGTTCGGCATGGCCACACTGGCCTGCGGCCTCGCGCCCGGCTATGCCACGCTGATGATCGCGCGCGGCCTGGCCGGCACCTTCGGCGGCGTGATGGGCGCGATGGTGCAGACCATCGTCGGCGACGTGATCCCGTTCGCAAGGCGCGCCAAGGCGGGCGGCATCGTGTCTGCGGCGTTTTCGCTGTCCACGGTGGCCGGCGTGCCGCTGTCGCTGTGGCTGGCCAACCACTACCAGTGGCGCGCGCCGTTCATCCTGATCGCAGTGCTGACCGCGCTGTTCATCGCCATCGGCCTGCGCATCCTGCCGGAGCTGCGCGCCCACATCAGTGAAGAAAAACGCGCCCACCCGTTCAGCGCGATGTTTGCAGTGCTGAGCGAAGCCAACCACCTGCGCGCGCTGCTGTTCTCCGCGCTGATCATCTTCTCCGGCTTCACGGTGATCCCCTATATCACGCTGTACAGCGTCAGCAACGTCGGCATCTCGCTGCACGACGTCCCCTTCGTCTATCTGGCCGGCGGCGCGGCCACACTGATCACCGCACGCCTGATCGGCCACTGGGCCGACCTGCGCGGCAAGATCCAGATCTATCGTGTCGTCGCCCTGTTCGCGTTGCTACCGCTGTTCATCGTGACCCATATCGGCGCCGCACCGCTGTGGTTGTGGCTGGTGTGCACCACCAGCTTCTTCGTGCTGGTGTCCGGACGCATGATCCCGGCGATGGCCATCATCACCTCCGCCGCGCAACCCAAACTACGCGGCACCTTCATGTCACTGCACGCCACCACACAGGCGTTCGCGATGGGCCTGGCCTCGACGCTGGCCGGCTTCATCATCACCCAGGACAGCACGGGATATATCATCGGCTACGACAAAGTCGGCTATGTCGCAATCACCGGCAACGTGCTCGCGATCTGGTTCGTCTCGCGCATCGTGATGCACGATCAGCATGCTGGGGTGCCGGGTGTAGCGGCGAAATAACAGGCCAGTGTTAGATTGGGTTGCAAAGGTTGCCGGAGCAGATGGGTTTAAATTTATTAGGGGGATCGTGATGCATCAAAAAAATAAATCGGCTTCGGCACCTTTGGTATTTGTGCGCTCGCTATTGTTTACGATGTTATTGCTATCGATGACAGCGGGTGCGCAAGCGGACGACATGCGCGCCACGCTATCGGACGAAGTGCCAACACTGACACCCAAAGGACATATTTCGCTGGGCTATCCCAATCCGTGGGACTTCAACAAGCTGATCGCCCTGAGCAACGATGGTCGCTATTTGATCGACGCATCAGAGACAGCGCGCAACATCCGGGTGTGGGATTGGGAAAAGAAAGAAGTCGCTCAGCGCTTGTTGTTGAACGAAGGGACGCCGGACATGAGCGATGGCAAGCCGCACAGGGGTGGGCTTCAATTTATGCATGGCGGACAGAATCTGGTGCTGACCCCGGACGGCCGTATGGTTGCAGCCTGCGTCAGCATACCCACAAAACAGCCTGCAATTTATGAGACTGCCGCCAAAGCGCGGGTGTGGAATTTGGAGAGCGGTGAGGTGGTGGCGAATATTCTCGCGTTGCTGCGCAATGTAACGGGGCTTGGCCACGATGCACTGCTTTCAATGGGCTGTGATGCCATCAGCTTTAGCCCTGATGGGAAATACATGGCTGTCCTTGGTAATAACGCTGGGCTATACCCTGACGAGGCCTTTTTCGCGGCAAGAGATGCAAATTTCAAGGCAGGTAAGCGCCCAGAGTATCTTTCGGGCATCGCGCTATACGAAACCAAAAGCTGGCAACTGCTACGGTTCATCCCTGTGCTTGAAAGTGACCCGGCGCGGCAAGGCAAGCGGCCAAAACTTAACAGCCGGATATTGTTCAGCGCAGACAGCAAGCAAGTCATGGGCGCGGTCTTCGATCAACCACCAATACCGGTATCAAACAAATATAACGGCGAGTGGATAGGCAGCCGCATCGTGCGCTGGGATATAGAGACCGGTGCCATGCTTGAAGAAAAAGCCACGCCTAACATCGGCAGGCCTTATGTGGGCGTGTGGTGGAACTGGCTGCCCGGCGGACGCGAAGTGTGGTGGTCAACCTTTACAGAAGCGCATTTCCATCAGACCCGGGAAGACACCTGGGAATGTGATGCGGCTGCCAATGCACCTGCGTTCGAATCCGACGTGCTCGAGAACTGTGCGTACGGCTGGGCGCTTGCAATACTGGATATTGAGACGGGAAAAATAAAATATCTGGCACCGTTCAAAAAAAATCCGCCGCAGACAGCTGCGCTTGAGCGAGAGCTAGATTCTCTCACGGCAGATATCTCGCCGGATGGCGTTCATTTAATCATCATCAACGATACGTCTAAAACCAATACCCTCCCTCCCGAGAATCAAATATCAATCATTGATGTGCTCAACAGAGAAACGCTACGACCAGAAGGTCGCTATTCGTGGAGCGGTGCCAGCATGAGGCCCATTTTTAATAATGACTCGAGGTATTTCGCCATTAAAGCTCTAAAACGTGGTGCGTCAGCAATGGTTTTTGAGCTGCCTGTAAAAAAGTAAACAGCAATAACTCGGCAGGATGGATTGAGCACAGCGCTGACGCGACCGATGCGCTTGCCAACAGCACTGAGGTCGCCTCTCAAAATTCAGAGTTCGCCCAAATGCAAGGCGCGGAAAAAATTCCGCCGCGCCGCATATGGATAATATGCAAGCAAGGAATTTTTTACGCAACACAGCAGTTGGGATGAAATCTGGATTTTGAGCGGTGATCTGGAGCGGGTGAAGGGGATCGAACCCTCGTATGCAGCTTGGGAAGCTGCCGTTCTACCATTGAACTACACCCGCGTGTAAAATGCGGGGCGCATTCTAACACGGACATCCCCCAGAAGTGATTACCCTGAGCATCAATGGCGAAAGCCGCCAATTCCCCGCCGCGCTGACCGCCGCCGAGCTGATCGAGATATTGGGCTATACCGGCAAGCGCATCGCGCTGGAGCGCAATGGCGAGATCGTGCCGCGCAGCACGTTCGCGGCGCAGCAACTTACCGATGGCGACAAGCTGGAGGTGGTGGTTGCGGTGGGCGGCGGTTAGCAGGCTGCTGAGTAGTCTCCCTTCGACTTCGGCGATAAGGCTGCCTACGCTCAGGGCGAACGGAATTAATTAAAGAACATCAGGCAATTAACAGGCATACACAATGAACGACAAACTCATCATCGCAGGCAAGACCTACAACTCGCGGCTGCTGGTCGGCACCGGCAAGTACAAGGATTTCGCCGAGACGCGCGCGGCGCTGGACGCCAGCGGCACGGAGATCGTCACGGTGGCGATCCGCCGCACCAATCTCGGCCAGAATCCGAACGAACCGAATCTGCTCGATGCCGTGCCGCCGTCGAAATTCACCTACCTGCCCAACACCGCCGGTTGCTACAGCGCAGAGGATGCGGTGCGTACCTTGCGTCTGGCGCGCGAACTGCTGGACGGACACAGCCTGGTGAAGCTGGAAGTGCTGGGCGACCCGCAGTCGCTGTACCCGAACGTGATCGAGACCATCGCCGCGGCGAAGACGCTGGTGGCGGAAGGCTTTCAGGTGATGGTGTACACCTCGGACGACCCCATCATCGCCAAGCAGCTGGAGGACATCGGCTGCGTCGCGATCATGCCGCTGGCCTCGCTGATCGGCTCGGGCATGGGCATTCTGAACCCGTGGAATCTGCAGCTGATCATGGATCGCGTGCGGGTGCCGGTGATCGTGGATGCAGGTGTGGGCACGGCCTCGGATGCGGCGATCGCGATGGAGTTGGGTTGCGCGGGTGTGCTGATGAATACCGCGATCGCCGGTGCACAGAACCCCGTGCTGATGGCCTCGGCGATGAAGAAAGCCACCGAAGCCGGACGCGAGGCGTATCTGGCCGGACGCATGCCGAAAAAGCTGTACAGCGCCAGCCCGAGTTCGCCGACAGCGGGCATCATCAGCTCGGTGCGCGATTAATTAACAATCCAGTGTAGGAGCGAGCTCGCTCGCGAAATGTTTTGAAGAAAATGCTTCGCGAGCAAGCTCGCTCCTACAGATCGTTGTGACTCGATGAACTGAGCGGATTCAGATATCAGAGTACCAAAACTATTGCAGACACCATGACCAACACCACCGATCTCAAGAACAGAGCCATACGCAGCTTCGTGCTGCGCCAGGGACGTGTATCGCCCGGACAGAAACGCGCGGTCGATACGCTGATGCCGCGCTTCGGCATCCCCTATGCTGCGCAGCCGCTAGATCTGGCACAGACCTTCGGTCGCGCTGCACCGAAGATCCTGGAGATCGGTTTCGGCATGGGCGACAGCACCGCGACCATCGCGCTGGCTCATCCCGAGAATGACTATCTGACGCTGGAGGTACATACGCCGGGCGTGGGCAATCTGCTCAAATTGATAGACACGCAGCAGATCAATAACATTCGCATCATGCAGCACGACGCGGTGGAAGTGCTGCGCGACATGATAGGCGACGCGACGCTGGACGGCGTGCATATCTTCTTTCCCGACCCGTGGCACAAGGCGCGCCACAACAAGCGCCGCCTGATCCAGGGCCCGTTCATCGCGCAGCTGGTGCAGAAGCTCAAGCCAGCCTGTCCTGAGCTTGGCCGAAGGGGCGGTTATATCCACGTCGCGACCGATTGGCAGGATTATGCCGCACAGGTGCTGCGCGTGTTGAGCGAGGAACCCTTGCTGCGCAACACCGCGACAGATTACGCGCCCCGCCCGGATTACCGGCCGCTGACCAAGTTCGAGAAGCGCGGCATCAACCTCGGCCACGGAGTGTGGGATTTGGTGTTCGAACGCATCTAGCTTTCACCACGACAGGAGGAAATGCCATGAACTATCAGGGAAGTTGTCACTGCGGCCATATCAAGTTCGACGTCGAAGGCGATTTGCATAGCGTCAAGGAATGCAATTGCTCGATCTGCAGCAAGCGCGGCGCGCTGTGGTGGTTCGTGCCGCTGGCTCAGGCGCGCTTCAGCACCCCGGAGAGCAATCTGTCCACCTACCAGTTCGGCAAGAAACAGATCAAGCACCATTTCTGTTCGGTCTGCGGCTGCGCGCCGCTGGGAACCGGCACCTTCAACGGCACTGCGATGGCGGCGATCAATGTGCGCTGCCTGGACAACGTGGACTTGTCCGCACTCAAGGTGAAACAGGTGGATGGGCGCAGCCTGTAGCGCGTTACTGCTTCAGAAATATTTCCAGCAGGTCGTTCAGGAAGCGCTGACCCAACTGGGTCGGCGCGATGCGTTGTATATCCCGCGTCAATAACCCGCGCCGTTCGGCCTCCGCCAGCTCGCGCTGGATGCCGATCAGCGGCAGGCTGGTGCGCTCGGTGAACAGCGCGCTATCGAAGCCCTCGTTCAGCCGCAACGCGTTCAGCATGAATTCGAAACCCAACTCGCCATGCCCGACCTGCTGCTCGCTCTGCAGCGGCGCATTTTTCGCGACTTGTTGCAGATACGCCTGCGGTTGCTTGTAACGCACCTGCCGAATGATTTTGTCGGGGAAGCTCAGTTTGCTGTGCGCCCCTGCGCCGATGCCCAGATAGTCGCCGAACTTCCAGTAGTTCAGGTTGTGCTTGGCGCGACGCTGCGGCTGCGCAAACGCCGAGGTCTCGTAATGCTGGTAGCCGCTGGCCGCGAGCAATTGCTCGATGTGCTGCTGCATGTCGCTGCTCAGTTCGTCGTCGGGCAGCGCGGGCGGGTTGCGGTGGAACAGCGTGTTCGGCTCCAGCGTCAGGTGATAACAGGACAGGTGCTGTGGCGCGAATGACAATGCGGTCTGCACGTCCTGCAATGCCTGCTCCAGCGTCTGGTTCGGCAGTGCATACATCAGGTCCAGATTGAAATTGTCGAAGTGCTGCTGCGCAATGCCGATCGCACGCCTGGCTTCGTCGGCGGAATGGATACGGCCCAGCGCCTGCAGATGCGTGTCGTTGAAACTCTGGATGCCCATCGACAAACGATTCACGCCCGCATCGCGATAGGCCGCGAACTTGTCAGCCTCCACGGTGCCGGGATTGGCCTCCAGCGTGATCTCGGCGTCCAGCGCCAGCGGCAGCAGCATGCGCACATTGCGCAGGATTTGCTCGATGCTTTCGCCGCTCAGCAGGCTGGGCGTGCCGCCGCCGAAGAACACCGTGTATACCTTGCGTCCCCAGATCAGCGGCAAGGCCAGTTCCAGATCGCGGATCAGCGCCGCGACATATTCCTGCTCTGGAAACGTACCGCGCGCCTCGTGCGAATTGAAATCGCAATACGGGCATTTGCGCACGCACCACGGTATATGGATGTACAGCGACAGCGGCGGCAGCGCCTTGAAATTCACCGCCTGGGATTTGATGCCGACGGGTTGCAGCTTGTGTGTGGTCATGATGAGCTATGGCCTTCCGGAAGCGCTGCGCAGTGGCTGCGATACCCCCGAAAACCGGTTATGAATGTCAACGACTAGACGCTGCAGAACACGTCGCGCATCATGCCGACCAGCTTGAGCGTACGCAGGTCGCCGATGCGGTAGAACACCCGGTTGGCGTCCTTGCGCGTCGCCAGCACGCCCTTGTCGCGCAAGATCGCCAAGTGTTGCGAGATGTTGCTTTGCGAGGTGCCGACCTGCTCGACGATATCCTGCACGCTGATTTCCCGGTCGCCCAGCACGCACAGGATTTTCAGGCGCAACGGGTGGGCGATCGCCTTGATCGCCTGTGCGGCCTGCTGGATATCTTCTTCCTTATCGATCAACTTGCTTGTCATGTCTGCTTCTCACTGATTACGGCCGCGAAACAGCGGGAATTCGGCTAAAATACACGGCCCAAAAATTAACAACTGCTTATATTCTACCTCAATGAAGATTACTCCGGTCTTACTACTGATTCTGGATGGCTTCGGCTATCGCGAAGAGGCTGATTCCAACGCCGTTCTGGCGGCACGCAAACCCAACTGGGACGCGCTGTGGCGCGACTATCCGCACACGCTGATCAACGCCTCGGAAAAATCGGTGGGCCTGCCCACCGGCCAGATGGGCAACTCCGAGGTCGGGCATCTGAACATCGGCGCCGGGCGCGTGGTGTATCAGGATCTGAGCCGCGTCGATGTGGCGATCGAGGATGGCAGCTTTTTCACCAATCCTGCGCTGAACGGCGCGGTGACCCAGGCCAAGCAGCACAACGGCGCGCTGCACATCATGGGTCTGCTCTCACCCGGCGGCGTGCACAGCCACGAGAACCATATCTTCGCGATGCTGGAACTGGCCGCACGCGCCGGACTGAAGAAAGTTTATTTGCACGCCTTCCTGGACGGCCGCGACACGCCGCCGAAGAGCGCCGCGCCATCGCTGCAGTTGCTGCAGGACAAATTCCGCGCACTGGGCACCGGCCGGATCGCCAGCATCGTCGGCCGTTTCTACGCGATGGATCGCGACAACCGCTGGGAACGGGTGCAGCCCGCCTATGACCTGCTGACCCAGGGGCGCGGCGAATTCACAGCACCCGATGCCTTGGCCGGCCTGGAACAGGCTTATGCGCGCGGCGAATCGGATGAGTTCGTCAAGGCCACCGCGATCGTGCCCGTCGGCACACAGCCCGTGACAATGCAGGATGGCGATGCGGTGGTGTTCATGAATTTCCGCGCCGACCGCGCCCGCGAGATCACCCGCGCATTGACCGAAGCCGCGTTCAGCGGCTTTGCACGCAGCCATGTTCCCAAGCTGTCCGGCTTCGTCACGCTGAGCAATTACGGCGAGGATTTCCCGCTGCCCTGCGCCTATACGCCGGAAACGATCCACAACGGCTTCGCCGAATACATCGACGGCAAAGGCCTGAAACAGTTGCGCATCGCGGAAACCGAGAAGTACGCGCATGTCACTTATTTCTTCAGCGGCGGCAAAGAGCAGCCCTATGCCGGCGAGGACCGCATCCTGGTGCCCTCGCCCAAGGTCGCCACCTATGACCTGCAGCCCGAGATGAGCGCGTTCGAGGTCACCGACAAACTGGAAGCGGCGATCCTGAGCAAGAAATATCACGCGATCATTTGCAACTATGCCAATTGCGACATGGTCGGCCACAGCGGCAACATGGATGCGGCGGTGCGGGCGATCGAGGCGCTGGATACCTGCGTCGGACGCGTCGTCAAGGCGATGCAGTCGATCGGCGGCGAAGTGATCATCACCGCCGACCACGGCAACGCCGAACAGATGATGGATCACGAGACCCATCAGGCGCACACCGCGCACACGATGAACCCCGTGCCCTTCCTGTACATCGGGCGCAAGGCGAAGCTGGCCGATACCGGGGCATTGCGCGACATCGCGCCCAGCCTGCTAGCCTTGATGGGCCTGCCGCAACCTGCGGAAATGACCGGACACAGCCTGATCCAGATCCAGTGATTTTGTTTATCCGCTTTCTGTTGCTGGCGTGGTGCTTACTGACAACTGTCAGCAGTGCTTATGCGAATCAACAGGAAGAGCTGGAGAATCTGCGCAAGCGCATCGGCGAAATGCAGCGCGAGATGGACAGGACCAGCGAATCGAAATCCGAAGTGGCCGACGCCTTGCGCGAATCGGAACGCGAGATCAGCAACAGCAATCGCCAGCTGGCCGAGTTGTCTGCACAGCAGCGCGCCGCCGAGCAGAAGCTGCGCGAGCTGCAAAGCCAGCAACAGAACCTGAGCTCCAGCATGGCCGGTCAGCAGACGCTGCTCGGCAAATTGCTGTACCAGCAATACCTGGGCGGCAAGCAGGAATACTTCAAGCTCATCCTGAACAATCAGGATCCGAACCAGGTCGCGCGCGATCTGCAGTATTACCAGTACATCGCCCGCAATCGCGCCTCCTGGCTGAACACGCTGCGCAACGACCTGTCCGCGCTGAATGTCGTCAGCCTGGCCACGCGCGACCAGCTGGCCGAGCTGGCCCAGTTGCGCGACCAGCAAGCCGCACAGAAAAAACTGCTGGAGAAGGGCAAGCGCGACCGGCTGCAGATGCTCAGCAAGATCTCCCTGCAACTGCGCACGCAACGCCGTGAGATCAACCGCCTGCAACGCAATGAGAACCGGCTGGCTGAACTGGTCGAGAAGCTGACCAAACTGCTCGCCCAGCCCAAGTCCAAGTCGCTGTTCCGCAACGAAAACCTTCCAGACAACCGTTTCGACGGCAGCCCGTTCGACCGGCTCAAGGGCAAGCTGTCGCTGCCGGTGCGCGGCGAAATCACCAACCGCTTCAACACCCCCCGGCCGGACAGCACGGTGCTGTGGAAAGGCCTGTTCGTCAGAACTTCCAGCGGCCAGGAAGTCAAAGCGGTTGCGGCCGGCCAGGTGGTGTTTGCCGACTGGTTGCGCGGCTTCGGCAATCTGCTGATCGTCGATCACGGCAAGGGATACATGAGCCTGTATGGCAACAATGAAACACTCTACAAACAGGTCGGAGATGTGCTGCGCGGCGGAGATACCATTGCCGCAGTAGGGAACAGCGGCGGCAACGAGGATTTCGGTTTATACTTTGAGCTGCGCCATGAGAGCAAGCCACTCGACCCGATGAAATGGCTGGCGTTAAAACAACATTGAGGGATTTATGCGTTTTCTGGAAAAAGCAGGTTTGGTTGGTTTGGGCTTGGTTGCGGGCGTGTCGATCAGCCTGCATTTCGCGGCGGTTGCAGACAAAGAGACTGTCGCAACGCCGCTGCCCGTCGAGGAATTACGCGCATTTTCCGAAGTATTCGGCCGCATCAAGAGCGACTACGTAGAGCCAGTCACCGACAAGAAGCTGATCACCGAAGCCATCACCGGCATGCTGAATGGCCTGGATCCCCATTCGGCCTATCTGGACGCAGAAGCCTACAAGGAACTGCAGGTCGGCACGCATGGCGAATTCGGCGGCCTGGGCATCGAGGTCGGCATGGAAGACGGCGTGGTCAAGGTCATCTCGCCTATTGAAGACACGCCTGCGCATCACGCCGGCATCAAGAGCGGCGACCTGATCATCAAGCTCGACGACACACTGGTCAAAGGCATGACCCTGAATGATGCCGTCAAGCGCATGCGCGGCAAACCGGGCAGCAAGCTGGTGCTGACCATCATCCGCAAGGACGAAGCCAAACCATTGGTGATCACCCTGGTTCGCGCCGTAATCAAGGTGCAGAGCGTGAAATCGAAGCTGCTCGAACCGGGCTATGGCTTCGTGCGCATCACCCAATTCCAGGAACAGACCGGCGACAACCTCGCCAGTGCGCTTGAAAGCCTGACCAAGCAGAACCAGAGCCCGCTGAAAGGACTGGTGCTCGACCTGCGCAATGACCCGGGCGGCCTGCTGACCAGCGCGGTAGGTGTCTCCGCGGCATTCCTGGCCAAGGATGCACTGGTCGTATACACCGAAGGGCGCACCGAGGATGCGAAGATGCGCCTCACCGCCACTCCGGAAAATTATCTGCGCGGCAGCGGCAAGGGCGACTACCTGAAAGACCTGCCCGAATCGATCAAGAGCGTCCCGCTGGTGGTCTTGGTGAACGCCGGTTCCGCCTCCGCCTCGGAGATCGTGGCCGGCGCGCTGCAGGACCACAAGCGTGCGGTGATCATGGGCACCCAGACCTTCGGCAAGGGTTCGGTGCAAACCGTGCTGCCGCTGGGCAACAATACCGCGATCAAGCTGACGACCGCGCGTTACTACACGCCGGGTGGCCGCTCGATCCAGGCCAAGGGTATCGTTCCCGACATTCTGGTGGAAGATCCGACGACTGCGGGCCATGACAGCAGCCTGCTGCGCTTGCGCGAGGCCGATCTGGACAAGCACCTGGTCAACGACAGGGACAGCGGCGGCGAAAAGCCTGAGGCACCGTCCAAGAGCGCGGCGCCTGCCCCTGACTCCAAGAACGACAATGCCAAGCTAACGCCTACCGAATTCGGCTCCAAGAACGACTACCAGCTCAATCAGGCGATGAATCTGCTGAAGGGCATGCAAATCCTGCAAGGAAAATAACGCGGCCGAGATCAACATGGTCAACACATCGGAACTCAACAAGCAACGCGATATCGTTTTCGCTGCCGAGCCGCCGGGACAGCTGGAGAAAGCATTTCTGCTGCTGTCCGGCCTCGCCAATTGCGCGGTCAAGTACGGTGATGCGCCCAACACGCTGCAGGTTTCATACAATCTGGCTCACTACACGCTGGAAGGACTGGAGCAGGCGCTGACCAATGAAGGCTTCATACTCGATCACGACAGCCTGCTCAGCTCGATCGAACGCCAGATCATCTACTATTGCGAAGACACGATCTGCCACAACATGGATATCCCGGTGCACCCGACCAAGAAGAACGAGCGGGATGTGTTCGTCAAAGCCTATGAGCAGGAGTCACACGGCGATCAGGATGACACGCCGCCGGAATTGCGGGATTA
The DNA here is from genome assembly GCA_016197305.1 of Nitrosomonadales bacterium. Taxonomy (GTDB): domain Bacteria; phylum Pseudomonadota; class Gammaproteobacteria; order Burkholderiales; family Gallionellaceae; genus Gallionella. Next base: position 11,817 of record JACPVZ010000054.1, read on the forward strand.
CCGATAATCTCGTTTCGACAACATCCCAAGGAGTTAAGGCTTAAGTGGCGGGCGGTCCATCACGCCTGATTCGGTCATTTTGCCGATGACCTGCTGCACACAAACTTCCAATTCCGCCGCACCGGTCATGACTACCAGCTCGGGCGATTGAGGTGCTTCATAGGGCGAGGATATGCCGGTAAACTCTGATATCTGCCCGGCGCGCGCTTTTTTGTAGAGACCCTTCACATCCCGCGTTTCGCACACTTCGATGGGGCTGTCGCAAAACACCTCGATGAAATCGCCCGGCTTGACCATGGCCCGCACACGGTCGCGGTCGGCACGATAAGGCGAGATAAAAGCCGTCAGCACGATGACCCCTGCTTCCATGAACAGCTTGGCCATCTCCCCGACACGCCGGATATTTTCCACCCGCGCCTCCGCAGAAAAGCCCAAATCGCCGCACAAACCGTGGCGCACATTGTCGCCATCCAGCACAAAGGTATGGCAGCCACGCTGATGCAACGCCTCCTCCACCGCATGAGCAAGCGTAGACTTGCCTGCGCCGGACAGCCCGGTGAACCAGATGATGGCGCCACGGTGGCCGTTCTGCAGCTCCCGGCGCTGACGGGTGACGGTGGCATTGTGCCAGACGATATTGGATGAAGAGTTCATAACAAAGTGGAAGGGTTGAGGATAAACAACTATAGGTGATTCACATTAGCCACACGCCGCGCCTTGTCCTGAACACACATGACCAGGAATTCCGGGTTGTGCAGATCGCTCTTGTTGTATTGCAGCTCTTTCCCGTACAGATCGCATACTACACCGCCCGCCTGTTTCACCACCGCGTGGGCTGCGGCCGTGTCCCACTCCATCGTCGGCCCCAGACGCGGGTAGAAATGCGCCGCGCCCTCGGCCACCAGGCAAAGCTTGAGCGAACTGCCCATGCTGATGCATTCGTATGCACCCAGGCGTTGCAGCAGGGCGACGGTGCGTTCGTCGCTGTGTGAACGGCTGGCCACGACTTTGACAGGTTGACCAGCCATGTGCGGAATGACGCGGATCGGCTGCGCCGGCTTGCCAGCACGCCGCACGAACGCGCCTACGCCTTGAGCGGCGTAGTAACACACGTCGAGCACCGGTGCGTATACCACGCCCAAGACCGGCGCGCCATTTTCGATCAGTGCGATATTGACGGTAAATTCGCCGTTGCGCTTGATGAATTCCTTGGTGCCATCGAGCGGATCGATCAGCCAGAAACGTTGCCATGACTGACGTTCGGCATAGCTGATTTGCGCCGACTCCTCGGAGAGCAACGGCCAGCCTAGTTTCAATCCAAGCAAACCGGAACTGATCACGCGATCTGCGGCAAGGTCGGCCTGGGTCAGCGGTGATTCGTCCGCCTTGGTTGTCACCGTACTGGCGGGATCGGCATACACCTCCATGATGGCCTGCCCTGCCTGATCGGCAATGGCCACAATCCCGGGAAGCAGGTCTTTCAGCATATAGGCGCTAACTTGCCCAGCATGTCCTGATAGGACAGGGCGATGCCGTCCTTCAAGGCCATCTGGCGTTGCCAGCCCAGCGCGTTGATGCGCGACACGTCCATCACCTTGCGCATCGTGCCATCGGGCTTGCTGGTATCGAAGGCCAGGCTACCCTTGAAACCGACCACCTCGGCGACCAGCTCGGCCAGCTCGCGTATCGTCAGATCCTCGCCGCAACCGATGTTGACCAGCGGCGGCTGGTCGTTATTGAACAGGCCGGACAGATGCTCGACCGGCTGCTCGAGCAGGTAGATGCAGGCGTCCGCCATGTCTTCGCTGTACAGAAATTCGCGCCTGGGCGTGCCGGTGCCCCACACCACCACTTCCCTGGCGTTGCTCTGCTTGGCCTCGTGCATCTTGCGGATCAGAGCGGGCAACACATGCGAATTCTGCAAATCGTAATTGTCGTTCGGCCCATACAGGTTGGTCGGCATCGCAGCCATATACCGGGTGCCGTACTGGCGGTTATAGGCCCAGCACATTTCGATGCCGGCGATCTTGGCCAGCGCATACGGGCGGTTGGTCGGCTCGAGCGGACCGGTCAGCAGGCATTCCTCCTTCATCGGCTGCGGCGCCTGTTTCGGGTAGATGCAGTATGAGCCCAGGAACAACAGGCCGCGCGCCTTGTTCTGCCATGCGGCATGAATCACGTTGGACTGGATCACCAGGTTGTCATGGATGAATTCGGCCGGATAAGTATTGTTGGCATGGATGCCGCCCACCTTGGCCGCAGCCAGCAGC
>JACPVZ010000055.1 GCA_016197305.1 Nitrosomonadales bacterium
CCTCGACCTTGATCCCATCGTGGCGCGCGGGCCGGCCGGGGCGGCGAGCAGCAGGTCCTTCAGGTTGCGCGCGAACACGTTGATCGCCTCGGTCTCGGCGCGCACGCGCAGCGCGCCCATCAGTTCCGATTCCAGATGCAGGAAGCATTTCACGCGCCAGGTCCAGCGCACCGTGTCGGCCAGCCAGGCATCGGCAGCGCGGCCGAGCTGCTGGATGCCGAAATGTCTGGCGATGCGCATCTCGCAGGGGTTGTGCGGTGCGCCCCAGGCGGGCTTCTCGGCCTCGCTGTCGAGGCGCAGCTGCACGTTCAGCAGTTCCTCGCGGCGTCCGCGGAACAACGCCAGTGCGCGATGCGACGGGATGGTGTTGATGGATTCGGAATAGTCGAAGTAATCGGCATATTTCGCCGCAGCCTCGTTCTTGCCCTCGGCCACCCTGGATTCCACGACGCCGTGTTCCTGCAGGTATGCGCGCAAGGTCTGCAGCAGTATGGCATCCTCGGCGAAGCGTTCCATCAGGATCTGGCGCGCGCCGTCCAGCGCGGCCTTGGCATCCGGCACGCCGGGGTTGTCGCCGTTGTCGCTGGTGAACGGCGGGCGCAGGTATTGTGCGGCCTCCTGCTCCGGCGACAGCGCCGGATCGTTCAGCAACGCTTCGGCCAGCGGCGCGAGCCCGGCTTCCAGCGCGATCTGCGCCTTGGTCCTGCGCTTCGGTTTGTAGGGCAGGTACAGGTCTTCCAGCAGCGTCTTGTCCGCAGCATGGCTGATCGCATCGAGCAGCGCCGGGGTCATCTTGTTCTGCTCGGTGATGGACGCGATGATGGATGCGCGGCGGTCTTCCAGTTCGCGCAGGTAGCGCAGACGCTCTTCCAGCAGGCGCAACTGGCTGTCGTCCAGTCCGCCGGTGGCTTCCTTTCGGTAACGCGCGATGAACGGCACGGTCGCGCCCTCGTCGAGCAGTGCGACGGCGGCGGCGATCTGTTGCGGTTGTGCGGTGATTTCCTGGGCGAGGCGTTGTTCTATCGAGGGCAGCATGGTCGAGTTAACCTGGAAATTAATCAGGTTGCATACCTCGTGTAGGAGCGGCTGCTGCCGCGAACATTCATCGCCGGCAAGCTGGCTCCTACGATGGTAAGCAGCCTATGAATCGTATGGGTTTGTGAATGGTCGGTGTTTAAAAGGCGACCCTGCGGTCGCCTTTTGGGGTGTTGCGTCAGAAGGATGTCAGTCGCGTTCGCCGCTCAGTGCCATCAACAGGCTGAGCAAATTGACGAAGATGTTGTAGATGTCGAGGAACAGCGTCAGCGTGGCCATCACGTAGTTGGTTTCGCCGCCATGCACGATCTGGCTGATGTCGAACAGGATATAGGCCGAGAACAGCAATACCGCGATCGCGGAGATCGTCAGCGACATCGCCGGCACCTGGAAGAACATGTTGGCCAGCGAGGCGACCAGTAGCAGGATCAGCCCGATGAACAGGAACTTGCCCATGAAGCTGAAATCCTTCTTGGTCACGGTGGCCAGCGTCGCCAGGCTGAAGAAGATGATGCCGGTGCCGCCTGCGGCCATGGCTATCAGTTGCGCACCGTTCTTCAGGTGCAGCGCGACCTGCAGGATGGGGCCGAGGAACACGCCGGCGACGAAGGTGAAGCCGAGCAGGGCCACGACGCCCCACACGCTATTGCGCAGCGCGGTGACCGCGAACAGCATCCCCATCATCGCGCCGAACATCAGCAGCGCCCCCATGATCGGGTGTTCAGCCATGAACGAGAAATTGATCGACATGCCGACGAATGCGCCGATCACGGTCGGGATCATCGTCAGCGCCAGCATCAGATAGGTGTTGCGCAAAACCTTGTTCTGTTCGGTTGCGACGAGGCTTATCGGTACTGCGGATTGGGTCTGGTATTGCATATGTAACCTCCGGTTAAGAGTTAATCAACGACGCGTATCAGACTACCTAATACGGGTGAAAGTTTCAATCGTGTAATCAGTAGGGAAATCGGTGGCGGAAGCTGTGAGATTCGAACTCACGGAGGACTCGCATCCTCGGCAGTTTTCAAGACTGCTGGTTTAAACCACTCACCCAAGCTTCCTGTAAAGAACGGCACTGTTTTTATCGACGGTTTTGGCGCATTTTGCCGTGACAATATTGCTCAAGGGCGCGCATTTTGAACTAAGCCGCTGCCCCTGTCCATAATCGCTGCGAAAACGGCTAGTCGCGGGTGCAATCCGCCCAGTTGTTCGGGGTTTCGAACAGGCGTATCCGTTCCAGGCGCAGATGATTGCCGTAGGTGTCGCGATAGGCGGGCGCCAGGATTGCAAATGCGGCCTGGGCGAGGTTTTCGGCGGTGGGCACGACATCGAGGATCACGGTCTTGTGTCCCGGCAGGGTCGCGAGAAAGTCGCACACTGTTTTGTCGCCGCGATAGGCCAGGAAGGCGTGGTCCCATAGATCCACCAGCTTCTCCTTCGCGATGCGTTTGACGTCCGAGAAATCCATCACCATGCCTTGTTCGGACAGGCCTTCGGTGGTGATGATGTCGCCGGACAGCGTGATCTCGATCGCGTAGCGATGGCCATGCAGGTGCTTGCACTGGCTGTTGTGGTTGGGGATACGATGGCCGGCATCGAATTCCAGGCGGCGGGTGATCAACATGTGGTTTGCTTTCGGTTCGGATGGGCCGGATTATACCCTGCGGACTTTCAGCGCTGTGGCGCGCCGGATGAATTCATGTTGCGCCGGCTCATCCGCTAAATTCCCGTAGCGCAACGCGTTGTAGCGTGCCGCCAAGTCGTCGATGGAGGCGGAGAGATCGGGGCGGAGCGCACCGATCCGCGCGGCGTAGTCTTGTGCCCCTTCGTGCGAGGCACGCGGCGGCAGGCCGGCCCTGGCCAGTTTGCGGCACAGTCTGAGCCACGCCAGCTGAACCGGGTCGGGCTGGCGTGCCAGCAGATGGCGCAGCATGAACAGCGCGAACAGTGAGATTACGATACCCAGCGCGAACAGCATGTTCAGCGCGATCTTCTGCCAGGTGATGGACTCCATGCCCAGGCGGGTCAGGAACGCGAACTGGCGCTCGCTGTTATAGCCCAGCACCCACTGGTTCCACTGGTTGGCCAGCGCGTCCCAGTTTAGGCGCAGGTTGTTCAGCCATTGCGGGGGATTGCGTGCCATGAAGGGCAGCGCGGCGTTGTCCGGCAGCGCGGCGGACAATCCGCGCTGCACGCGCGACGGGGCGATTGCCGCGGTCGGGTCTACGCGCACCCAGCCCCTGTCTTTCAGCCACACCTCCGCCCAGGCGTGCGCATCCGATTGGCGCACGATGTAATAGTTGCCGAAGTCGTTGTATTCGCCGCCCTGATAACCGGTGACCACCCGCGCCGGAATTCCGGCGGCGCGCATCAGGAACACGAAGGACGAGGCGTAGTGTTCGCAGAAGCCCTGTCTGCTGGTGAACAGGAAGTCGTCCACACTGTGGAAGCCCAGCAGCGGCGGTTCCAGCGTGTACCGGAAGCCTTGCTGGTTGAAATAGCCCAATGCGGTCTGGATTACGGTCGCGTCGTTGCCGCCGGCGTTGCGCCATTGCGCGGCCAGCTGCCGGGCGCGCGGATTGAGCGCGGCAGGCAGTTGCAGCGCGCGCTTGAGGTTGCGTTCGGTCTCATGCAGGTTGGCGTGGTAGGAGAGATGGGAGCGCGCCTCGTAGCGCAGCCGCGCCCTGACGGGCGCCTTTTGCACCAGCTGGAAATCGTAGGTCTGCTGGGACGGGATCGAGAGCTTGTCCGGCATGTCGAGCGCGAACAGCCAGGTCCGGTTGTGCGGTTCCAGCGTGACGCTGTAATCGATGGCCTGGTCGAGCTCGGTGAGCTGCGGCGGCAGCGGGGCCAGCGTCCTCCCCTGAGTCCAGGTGCGCCCGTCGAAATCCCATAGCACCGGCCCGCGCCAGTACATCTGCTCGCGGCCGGGTGCCTGGGTGCTGTAACTGACGCGGAACGCCACCGCATCGGACAGCGAAAGCTTGCTCAGGCTGCCCGGCGCCATCTGGTCGCTGAGTCCGCTGCTCGCGTAGGCATCCTGCGGCATGCCCCACAACGGCCCCTGCACGCGGGGGAACAGCACGAACAGCACCAGTGTCAGCGGGATGGCCTGCAGCAGCAGGATCGCGGCGATGCGCAGCCGCGGCTTGAGAGCGATGCCTGGTGCGTTGATTTGCACCCAGCTGGAGACGATCACCAGCAGGCTGGCCAGCATGTACAGCGCGGTGGGAATGCTTTGCGAGTAGAAAAAATTGGTGATGATGATGAAGCACGCCAGATAGACCAGCGCGGTCGCATCGCGCAGCGTGCGCAACTCCATCAGCTTGAGCGTGGACAGCAGAATCAGCAGCGCGACACCGACCTCGCGGCCGAACAGCGTGTGGAATTCGAGCGCGATCCCGCCGGCGCTGCCCAGCGTGACCAGCATCAGCAGCCAGCGATTGGGAAGTGCGCTGCCGTTGTGGTTCAGGTAGGTGCGCCACAGCAACACCCCGGCGCACAGCGAACTCAGCCACAGCGGCAGATGGTCGGCGTGCGGTGCGATGACCATCAGGATAGCCAGCAGCAGGCCGTAGATGATCCGGGTGTTCACTGGGAGGTCCCCGTATCTTTTGCGTTTAACGAATCGGGTGCGTGCGGCAGATCGAACAAGGCAATCCGGCGCAGGCACTCGTCGCGCTGGGCGGTGCCGCCGTGCGGCGGCAACTCGCTGCCCGGCAGGCGCAGTCCGTAACGCAGCTCCTGAGCCTCGGCATCCAGCACCCAGCGTGTCATCCTCGCCAGCTTGCCTTCGTTATCGCGCTCTGGCGCGTCGGCGAGGTCCAGCCATAGTTCTTCGCCGACCTGGGTGGAGAATTGCTTGACCTGCAGACCATGCCCGCGCGCAAAGGCTTTCCAGGAGATGCGGGGCATCGCATCACCGGCGACATAGTTGCGCAGCCCGGCAAAATCCTCGTCCCCGGCGATGCTGTGCTTGCCGGTGCCCTCGGGTGCGTTGCCCGGCGGGAGCGGCGCGCTCGGCAAGGGTTTTGCATAGACCAGGCAACGGGTGTCGAAATGCAGATAGGACCAGGCGTGGAACAGTCCCAGCGGGAATTCGGTGTGCAGTTTCAGGCGCCCTGCCTGCAGCCAGCCGCGCCGGGGTGCGGGTAGCGGCAAGGTTACCGTACTGTCCTGCAGCGCAGGGGCGTCGAACGTGACGCCGTGGCCTGCGTTGTCGCCCAGACAGAGCTGATAGCGCGGCAGTTTGCTGGGGTTGTGGAAGTGCAGCACAAACCTTGCGGTTTCTCCGGCGAACACCGCATCGGCGCGGCCGGCGCGGATCTGCAGATGAGCCAGGTTGCGGAACGCATGCAGCATCGACATCACGGCCATCATCGCCAGCAGGAAGGTCAGCACATAGCCGAGGCTGAGGTTGTAGTTGATGTCGCCCAGCATCATCAGCACCAGCACCACGGCCAGCCCCAGCCCGCGCCGGGTCGGCAGGATGAAGATGCGCCGCTGGGTCAGTGTGACGGTGCCGTGCTCGACCTTGGGGCGGAACAGCCAGGTGCGGAAACGGTTTTTGAGTTGGTTCAGCATCGCGTTTATTTCCCGCTTAGATCGTTTCGCGCCGTGACCGGGGGTCGAGAAAGCTGGGGCAGCTACGGAATCGCGACCGCTTCGACCAAGGCCTGTGCTAGCGCATCGCCGTCCGGTTTCTGGTATGCGCCGACCGCCTGCAGGCGGTGGCTGACCACGCCCGGCAGGATCGCCTGTACGTCCTCCGGGGTGACCGTGCCGCGTCCATCCAGCAGCGCCCAGGCGCGTGCGGCGGAAAGCAGCGCGAGCCCGGCACGCGGCGACAGGCCGTGGGTATATTGCGCCGATTCGCGGCTGTAGCGCAGGATGGCCTGGATGTAATCGAGCAGCGCGGGCGAGACGAATACCTGCCTGACCTGTTGTTGCAATGCGAACAATTCCTCCCCGCCCAGCTGAGGTTCGAGGTGGGCGACGATCTCGCGCCGGTCCACGCCGGACAGCAGGCCGCGTTCCGCCTGGGCATCGGGATAACCCATCTGGATGCGCATCAGGAAGCGGTCGAGCTGTGATTCGGGCAGCGGGAACGTGCCGATCTGGTGGGCGGGATTCTGGGTCGCGATCACGAAAAAGGGCGCGGGCAATGGCCGTGTCATGCCTTCTATCGTCACCTGCTGTTCTTCCATCGCCTCCAGCAACGCGCTCTGCGCCTTGGGCGTGGCGCGGTTCACTTCGTCGGCCAGGATCATCTGGGCGAAGATCGGCCCGGGGTGAAACTTGAACTCGCCGCCGCTGGCCTCATCGCGCTGGAACACCGACACGCCGAGGATGTCGGCGGGCAGCAAATCGCTGGTGAACTGGATGCGCTGGAACTGCAGACCCAGTGTCCGCGCCAGCACATGCGCCAGCGTGGTCTTGCCGACGCCGGGCATGTCCTCGATCAGCAGATGGCCGCGCGCCAGCAAACAGGCCAGTGCGAGGCGGATTTGCCGCGGTTTGCCGAGGATGATCTGTTCGGCCTGGCGGATGACGTTGTGCAGGGATGTGTTCATGGGTTGTAGTGTGGTGATTGTTGGTGTTGGCAGGGGCGTAAGGCCTTACGTCCGTACGGGTGCAATGTTCACAGCAAAATTGCCGCAATCACCTTGCGGCCCTCGGCCACCAGGATGTTGTATGTCCGGCAGGCCGCATGGGTATCCATGAATTCGACACCTATGCCCGCGTCGGTCAGCGCACGGTACAGGCGCGGATGCGGAAAGCGTTGCCGTGTCCCGGTGCCCAGCAGCACGACATCCGGCTTGAACTCGAGGAAGTAGGCGAAATGCGCCTCGGTCAGATCGTCGAAACCGGCGACCGACCAGTCCTCGCGCACCGCATCGGCCAGCACGACCACGCTGCGTTCGTGGCGTTCGCCGTTGATCATCACGTGGTCAGGACCGTGTGCGGTAAACAGCTTGGTGTCGCCGAGTTGGGCTAGATGTAATTTCACGGGCGGATCTCCATGTTGCGCTATGGCCATGTTGCGTATGACATTTGCTGTGCAGGGGCTGCGCGGGTAAAATCGCGCCCTTTCACATGAAACAAGAAGCGTAGCGACTATGTTTCATGGGGAAGCCCCTAGCGGGCTTGCCATACTAAAATTGGATTCTATCATCGTGCGGCGTTCATGCCGGCGATGAGGCATCCAGAAAATTTGAGTGACCGACCGTGAAGCCAATTTTAAAATCGACCAAACTTTCCAACGTCTGCTATGACATCCGCGGGCCGGTGATGGAGCGCGCCAAGCAGATGGAAGAGGAAGGTCAGCGCATCATCAAGCTGAACATCGGCAATCTCGCGCCGTTCGGCTTCGAGGCGCCCGAGGAGATCCAGCAGGACGTGATCCTGAACCTGCCGAATTCTTCCGGCTATTCCGATTCCAAGGGCATGTTCGCGGCGCGCAAGGCGATCATGCACTATTGCCAGTCGAAGAAGATCATGGGCGTCGGCCTCGACGACATCTACATCGGCAACGGCGCGTCCGAGCTGATCGTGATGGCGATGCAGGGCCTGCTCAATACCGGCGACGAAGTGCTGGTCCCCGCGCCCGACTATCCGCTGTGGACTGCGGCGGTTACCTTGGCCGGCGGCACGCCGCGCCATTACGTCTGCGACGAGGCGAACGGCTGGAATCCCGACCTGGCGGACATGCGCAGCAAGATCACCCAGAACACGCGCGCGATCGTCGTCATCAACCCGAACAACCCGACCGGCGCGCTGTACTCCGACGAGATACTGCAACAGATCATCCAGCTCGCGCGCGAGCACGAGCTGATCATCTTCGCCGATGAGATATACGACAAGATGCTGTACGACGGCGCGACGCATACCTCGATGGCCTCGATGGCCGACGACGTGTTGTTTGTCACGATGAACGGTCTGTCGAAGAACTATCGTGCCTGCGGTTACCGCGTCGGCTGGATGGTCCTCTCCGGCGAAAAGAAACACGCGCAGGACTACATCAACGGCCTGACGATACTGGCGTCGATGCGCCTGTGTTCCAACGTGCCCGGACAGTTTGCGATTCAGACCGCGCTCGGCGGCTACCAGAGCATAGACGATCTGGTCGCGCCGACCGGGCGCCTGTGCAAGCAGCGCGACCTCGCGTACAAGCTGCTCACCGCGATTCCCGGCGTGAGCTGCGTCAAGCCCAAGGCCGCGCTGTACCTGTTCCCGCGCTTCGATCCGAAGATATACCCTATCCACGACGACCAGAAATTCATCCTCGAGCTGTTGGAGACCGAGAAGGTGCTGGTGGTGCAGGGCACCGGATTTAACTGGATACACCCGGACCACATCCGCGTGGTATTCCTGCCGAATGCGGACGACCTGACCGAGGCGATAGGGCGCATCGCGAGATTCCTGGAAAACTACCGCAAGAAACACGGTACGAATTAGTCATCCCCGTGAAAACGGGAGCCCGGTAATAAAAATTCCGCGCAGCGGACAACTTAAGAGATACGAAAATGACCATCAGACCAATCAACGTAGGCCTACTCGGTATCGGTACAGTCGGCGGCGGCAC
>JACPVZ010000056.1 GCA_016197305.1 Nitrosomonadales bacterium
ACCCAGGTTGTAGTGTGCTTCGACATAATCGGGCTTGAGCCTGAGCGCTCTGCGGTAGCAGGCCACAGCCTCATCCGGCTTGCCCTGGTCGTTGAGCGCGACTCCCAGGTTGTTGTGCGCCTCGGCATAATTTGGCACGAACACGAGCGCCTTGCTGATAAGTTCAACTGCAATCTCATGCTTGCCGACCTGATGCGCAATCAATCCCAACAAGTGCAGTGCGTCCGGATGGTTGGGGGCTGCTTGAAGTATTTGCCGATAAATGGCTTCCGCCTGGGGCAGGCGCCCGGCCTGCTGGTGCCCGACCGCCGTCTGCAAGGCATGGGCGATTTCCCCGGTTGCCGGAGCAGGGCTTGCGCTCTGCCCACCGCCCAATCGCGAGCAGCACTGCTTGTACTTTTTTCCGCTGCCGCAGGGACACGGGTCGTTGCGACTGGGTTTCTTGATTGTCATTGCGCATTTCCGGGACAGCGGCTGAGACGGCTCGGCGCCCATTGCGCGCGTCCTTGGGCACGGACCCGATCAGCCTTCGCCCTTGCCCCAATCAGCGCTTCGAGCTCGATGGCCACCAGCGTCATGCGATTGTCCCGCTTGTCTGGCGGCGGCACCACTCACGCCACAGTGTTCTGTACTCCTTCTCCGCGGCCCTGGCATAGGCCCTGGCATCGCCGATGACCGAAGCGCTGAAGCGCGGGCGCAGTTGCCGGCGCAGTTGGGCCAGGGCGCTCAGGTTTTGCGCCTTCCGCACCGCAAGTTCAACGTACTGCGCCGGCGTCTCGGCGATCCAGTCGCTCAGCCCCAGCGTGCTCAGAAACGAGGCCGATCCTCTGGCGCCCAGGGTGGTCCCGCGCAGCGTGACCAGCGGCACCCCCATCATCAGCCCTTCGAGCGTCGTCACGCCGCCACCCTGCGGGAACGGGTCAAGCGACAGGTCGATCCGGTTAAAGGCCGCCATGTGATCGTGCCAGGACGACTTCCCCAGCAGGGTGAGGCGCTCGGGATCAACCCCGGCTTGGATGAAATGTTCGATGACTCGATTTCTCGTGCCGGTATCGTCCAGTTCAGGGGCCTTGAGCACCATTGTGCTAGCGGGGATGGCCAATAAGACCTGTGCCCACGCCTCGTAGGCCTCCCCCGATACCTTGGCCAGCCGGTTGAACGAGCCCAAGCTCACCCCCACCCCCTTTGCCGATAACGCAGGCAAGGCATTGACCGCGGGAAATGGGTTGGGAAAGAACGCGCCGACGGCGCTGGGTAGATAGCGTACTTCTTCGGCATAAAACCGCTTCTCATCCGGCGGCACAACGACCGGGTCGGCAAAGAACACATCCATCGCCTTCATCCCGGTCCCCCCGCTATAGCCCCATGCCGTAATCTGGATCGGCGCCGGCTTTCTGGCAAACACCAGCAATCGATTGCCTCCGGAGTGCGCCGACAGATCCACCAGGAGGTCGATCCGGTCTTGCCGGATCAAGTCGGCGACGGCCTCATCCGACAGACCGGCAATCTTTCTCCAGCAGCTCACGCTTTGCTGGAATAGCCGGGTATGCGCATCTTCATTAGTCGAATTGGAATAGGCAAATACCTCGAATGCGGCCGCATC
>JACPVZ010000086.1 GCA_016197305.1 Nitrosomonadales bacterium
ATAGCAGGTAGATGAGCGACTGGTGCACTGTTGCCGCTCGGACGCAGGGTTTGATATGTCGCCAGCGCGATGATGATGGCGGTAGCCGCCACGGCTATCGGTTTCCATTTCATGATTTCAATCTCCCGTCTTCCAGATAAATCACCCGGTGCGCGACCTCTTCGACCTTGGGGTCGTGGCTGACGATCGTCACGGCCTTGTGCAATTCCTGCGCATGGCCGCGCAACAGCTGCAGGATATCGCGACCGGTTTTCGAGTCTAGATTGGCGGTCGGTTCGTCGGCCAGGATAATCGGCGGATCACCGGCCAGCGCGCGGGCAATCGCAGTGCGCTGCTTCTCGCCGCCGCTCAGGTCGCGCGGGTAGGCGTGGGCACGCCGCGCCAGGCCGACACGGTCGAGCAGGTCCGCCGCCTCGGCATGAATTCTTTGTTTCGATCTGCCTTTCATCCTGAGCACCACCTCGACATTTTCCTGCGCCGTCAGCGAACGGAACAGATTGAACGCCTGAAATACGAAGCCGAAATAACGCCGGCGGATGCTCGCCAGTTCGCGCTCGTCGCAGGCGCTGATGTTGCGGCCATGCACCACCACGTCCCCGAACGTCGGCCGCAGGATGCAGCCCATGATCGACAGCAGCGTGGTCTTTCCCGAGCCGGACGGACCCATGATCAGCAGCACCTTGCCCTGTGTCAGCGTGACCGAAGCGGATTGCAGCGCCGCGACCTGTGCAGCCCCGGCGCCATAGATTTTATTGACTGCGCGTGTCTCGAGTATCAGTTTGTCCATCGCCGTTACTCCCGGAACACCATCACCGGATCCAGCGTCTTGACCTTGCGTACCGAAATGTACGCTGCGGCCAGGCAGGTTGCGACGATGATCGCAAACACCACGGCGAACAGCAGCAGCGGCAATTGCATCGACACGCCTGCAGTCTCGATGCCGTGGCGCGACGCGAGGGTCACGAGCACGCCGATCGCAAACCCCAGCACCGCACTGACCGCCGCCTGGGTCAGGATCACCAGATTGATGTCGTCGTTCTTCGCACCCATCGCCTTGAGCGTGCCGTAGTCGCGCAGGTGTTCTATCGTGCCCGCATAGATGGTCTGACCTACGATCGCACCACCGATCAGCACGGCGAGTATCGCCGTCAGGAAAAATGCCAGGCCGATGCCGGTCTGTATGGTCCAGTAGTTGACGGTGCGGTCGATGAATTCCTGTCTGGTGTAGACGTCGTTGTTCGGCAGCATAGCCCGCAGGCTCTGCGCAACGCTATCTGTCTTTGTCGGGTCTTTGAGTTTGACGACGACGAACGAGGTGTTGCCTTCGAAGTTGCTGCCCATCAGGCTATGATCCATCTCGTTATAGGAGGTGAACACCACCGGTATCGTCGTGAAGCTGAGCGCCTCGCGCGACAAACCCACCAGCTTGAACGATTGTTCCTTGTTGAACAGATTGATCTCCCACATCGACCCCAGTTCCAGTTTTCCCAGACGTTGGATGGAGCTTTGATCCATGATGATGTAATGCCCGCCTTTGACATCGGCAGGCTTGCCTGCTGCCATCGCCCATGGACCGCCGATGCCGGTATCCGGATTGAAACCTATCATCTGGATCTGTTCGCGGCGGCCGTCTGCCAGCTTCAAAAATGAAAACCAGAGATGGATCTTTTCCGCCCACAGTACTTCGTCCAGCGCACGCACGCGGTTGATGCGATAGGCGGGGAAGGGCTGCATGAAATCGAAGTTGGGCACGTTCTTTGACGCCACCCAGATGTCGGCATCGGTATGGCGCACCACACTGGTGGCGTTGCCCATCATGCCGAGATAGATGCCCACCTCGACCAGCGTCAGCACCGTGGAAAAGACGATGCCGACCAGCGTGATGGCCAGGCTGCCGCGCTCCTGAAATAACATTCTGAAGGCAAGCCACAACATGTCATGGTGCTCCGGTGCGGATCGACAGGTTCATTCTACTCTTCGACGCCCAGTTTTTTGTATACTCCAGCCGGCTCCTCAGTTGCTTCTGGGAGGCAGCATTTTCATCCGATAGCCTGTTATAGTTAACGCTCCACGCTTCGCATGAGGCAGACATGGCCATTGAAACCGAACTCAAGTTGCGCATCTCCCCGGAGCATCTGGCCAGACTGAAACGCCATGCGCTGCTCAAGGCACATACCCTTGCTCGTCCGGCCACGCACCGTCTCTACAATATTTATTACGATACGCCGAAGCTGGAATTGCATCATTCCGAAATGGCGTTGCGCCTGCGCCGTTCCGGATCGCACTGGTTGCAGACGCTGAAGGGCGGCGGCTCGGTGCAGGCCGGGTTGCATCAGCGCAGCGAATGGGAAATTCCGGTGAGCGGACCGGCATTGGAGTTTTCCTCCGCTCAGTCGGCGGAATGGGATGAGCATCTGCCGGAAAAACTGCGCAACAAATTGCAGCCGGTGTTCGTCACCGATTTTTCCCGCAGCAGCCGGATGCTGTCTTGGCAGGGCGCGCAGATCGAGCTGTGCATGGATCAGGGCGAGGTCAGCACCGAGCAACATCGCGTGCCGATCTGCGAACTGGAGCTGGAGCTGAAGTCCGGAGAGCCGCGGCAGCTGTTCGAACTGGCGCTGGCCCTGCTGAAGATCGTGCCGTTCGAGCTGGAGGTCGTGAGCAAGGCGGAGCAGGGCTATCGGCTGCTGTCCGGCGATGTCGATCATCCGGTCAAGGCCAGCGCGCCAGATATTGCCGAGAAGGACACGCTGGCCGAGGTGTTGCAGACCTTGCTGTGGTCCTGTGTTCAGCATTTGCAGGCCAATCTGCGCGGCGCGATGAGCAGCGCCGACGCCGAATATCTCCACCAGATGCGGGTCGCGCTGCGCCGCATGCGTGTGGTGTTGCGCATCACGGAAAAAATCTGCCCGGACGTGCAGCTGGCCACGCTGAGCCGGGAGGTTGCTGCGCTATGCGTCGCACTGGGAAGAATCCGCGAGTGGGATGTGTTCATCTCCGGGACAGTGCAGCCGATGTGCGCACGCATGGCGGGACATGGCGGTCTGCAGGCGTTGCTGGCGAGCAGTGAACGGCAACGTGCAGACTGTTATGCCGCATTGCGCGGCGGGACTCAGGCGCGCGAATTGCAGCGTCTGCTGTTGCGCTTCGCGATCTGGATGAACGGGAACTACTGGCAGAAAGCGCCGTTGCTGGCGCCGGCCCGGGATTTCGCGTCACGGCGTTTGCACAGGCTGGCCAAACGTCTGGCCGAATCCGGACGAGGTCTGAAATCTTTCGATGCCACGGGCCTGCATGCGCTGCGCATCCTTGGGAAGAAGCTCAGGTACAGCGCCGAGTTTTTTTCAGGCTGGTACGAGAGGAAAGCAACCCGTTCATTTCTGGCCGCGCTCAGCGAGGTGCAGGAGGTGCTCGGGCAGATCAACGATGTCGCGGTGGCGCATCGCCTGCTGGATGAACTGGCTGCTTCCGCCGACCTGGCTGTGCATCAGGAGGCGCTGGTGCTGGCCAAGGGCTGGATCGCCCACGACCTGTCCCGTCAGTTCGCCTTGTTGCATAAGGCTCTCCGGCGCTTCAACAAGCAGCCTGCGTTCTGGCAGCCCTAGCAGGCCGGAACTATTTCCCCAATAACTCGTGCGTTATTGTGCATGCCGAAAATTTTGTGTTTTAATCGCGCCTGTCATTTTAATAATTATTTAATAATCGAAACGTATCATGATGAAACCGGTGCAGGTGGTAAAGGCTTTATCGGCTTTGGCGCAGCCCACGCGCCTGGCGATTTATCGTCTGCTGGTGGAGGGCGGGCCGGAAGGGGTGGCGGCGGGTCAGGTGGCCGAGAAACTGAAAGTGGCGCCTGCGACGTTGTCGTTCCATTTCAAGACGCTGAGCCACGCCGGGCTGGTGGAGAGCAGGCAGGATGGCCGGTTTGTTTTTTACGCGGCGAACTTCGCGGTGATGAATGGCATGGTGGATTATCTGACCGAGAATTGTTGCGGTGGGAATGCGGATGCCTGCACGGTGACGCGCAAAAAATGTTGATTTGAAAAAAGGAAAATCACCATGAATGACAGGCAATATCAGGTGCTGGTGCTGTGTACCGGAAATTCCGCACGCAGCATCCTGGCCGAGATGCTGTTCAATGCGTTGGGCAAGGGCAGGCTCATCGCTTACAGTGCGGGCAGCAAGCCGGCCGGGCGCGTTAATCCTGGCGCGCTGGAATGGCTGCAGCAGCACGGATACAGCACTGAAGGATTGCGCAGCAAGAGCTGGGATGAGTTTGCAGCAGCGGGCGCCCCCGAACTCGATTTCATCTTTACGGTGTGTGACAACGCTGCGGGTGAGGTGTGCCCGATCTGGCCGGGCAAGCCGGCCACTGCACACTGGGGCATTCCCGACCCGGCGCATGTCGAGGGTGATGAAGCGCGGCGTGCGGCATTCAACAAGGCCGCCGAGCAGCTGGCACGGCGTATCCAGTTGTTCCTGAGCCTGCCGATAGACAAGCTGGACAAACTCACGCTGAAAGAGCAGCTTGCCGAGATCGGCCGTATTCAGGACTGATCAGATGAACCTGTTTGAGCGCTATCTGAGCCTGTGGGTGTTCCTGTGCATCGTCGCCGGTGTGATGCTGGGACAGTTGATTCCCGCACCGTTCCACTGGCTGGGTGAACTGGCGATCGCCAGGGTCAACATCCCGGTCGGGGTGCTGGTGTGGGTGATGATCATTCCTATGCTGTTGCGCATTGATTTTTCCGCATTGCATCAGGTGGGCCGCCACTGGCGTGGCATCGGCGTCACGCTGTTCATCAACTGGGGAGTAAAGCCTTTTTCGATGGCCTTCCTGGGCTGGCTGTTCATTCGCCATGTATTTGCCGATTACCTGCCGCAGGATCAGCTCGACAGTTATATCGCCGGGCTGATCCTGCTGGCCGCGGCGCCCTGTACCGCGATGGTGTTCGTGTGGAGCAATTTGGTGAAGGGCGACCCGTATTTCACGCTGACGCAGGTGGCGCTCAACGATGCAATCATGATCTTTGCGTTTGCGCCGCTGGTGGCGTTGTTGCTGGGTATCGCCAGCATCGCCGTGCCGTGGGACACGCTGTTCGTCTCGGTGGTCTTTTATATCGCGATCCCGGTGATCATCGCGCAGCTGTTGCGCAGCCGGTTGCTGGCAAAAGGCGAGGGCGTGTTCCAGCAGGCGATGTCGCACCTCGGACCCTATTCGATGGGCGCGCTGTTGCTGACGCTGGTGCTGCTGTTCGCGTTGCAGGGCAACGCGATCGTCGCGCAGCCGCTGGTGATCGCGATGCTCGCGGTGCCTATCCTGATCCAGGTGTTGTTTAATTCCGGTCTGGCCTATAGCCTGAACCGGCGCCTGGGCGTGGCGCACTGCGTGGCAGCGCCTTCGGCCCTGATAGGCGCGAGCAATTTTTTTGAATTGGCTGTGGCCACCGCGATCAGCCTGTTCGGATTCCAATCCGGCGCGGCCTTGGCCACCGTGGTCGGGGTGCTGATCGAAGTGCCGGTGATGTTGCTGGTGGTGAAGGTGGCCAATGCGACCCAGGGCTGGTATATGCACAACGCCGACAAGCGATGAGTCCACCCGTTGAGCGGTATAGTCACTGACTCGGCAGCAGTTCAGGCATGCTGCTGTATCCCCCTATTCGGGTTGCAAATCGTAATAATGGGCACTCAGCACGACCTCCAATGGAGCCGAATCGAACAGGATGTGCAGCTTGAGGTGGCGGTACAATAAACAGATATAGTTCTCTTCCTCGTGTTTGGATAGCCCGAGAATATTATCGGCCAGCTC
>JACPVZ010000087.1 GCA_016197305.1 Nitrosomonadales bacterium
CGTGCGTGCGCATGGTATATCGGGCGCCGCCGCTTGGGTAGAGCAGGGTCTACCCAGGGAGCCGTTCAAGCACCGTAGGCCTGTTGCAAGCGCTGCTCCTGGCGGTTGCTGTACAGGATGTGTTGCAATTGTGTCATCCAGGCCTCGGTGCGGCCGCGCACTTCCGCATCGTCGGCAAGAATCTTCTTGATCAGCTGGATCTTGCGTTGCCGGGTCGGTTCGTCGAGCGTAACCGCGGCATCCACCGGTTTCATCGCGGCGACATGCTGGCTGCAGCGTTGCTCGAGGGCGACCAATTGATCCCATTCGCCATGCACGGCTGCGTCGCGCATCTGCGCTGTGATTGCAGACAGCGATTCGTAGTTGGCAATGATGTTGGTCGTATGCATCGGTTTATACCCGCCCATAAGTCAGTTGCACCTTGGAGGGCTGCTGCGGTGGCACCATGGCAGGCTGAGCATTCGTCGTCGCGGGGGCGGGTTTTGCCGCTGTCGTGGCAAGCGGGCGGATGCTGTCCCAGGCTTGTTGCAAGCCGGTCAGCAGGTTGCTCACCTCGTCCAGGATGGCGACGTCATTATTCAAATTGGCCGTGATCAGGCGCACTCCCATGTATTCGTACAGGGAGGACAGATTCTGCACCAGTTCACCTCCGACACTCTTGTCCAGGCTGGCATTCAGGCCTTCATCGATGATGGCAATTGCCTTGGAGATCGCCACGCCCTTGGCGGCGATGTCCTTGCGCAGCATGCTGTTCTTGGCATTCGCGATCGCCAGCAGCGCACCCTGGTACAGCATCGAGATCAGTTTGTGCGGATCAGCTGCCACCACGCCGGATTCGACGCCGACTTTCGCATAAGTCTTCAGGGCTGTATTCGTGTTCATGATCAATCTCCCGGGTTAGAGTTTAGCCAGTTGCTGGGTCAAGTAGGTGCTGGTGTTGTTCATGCTGGTGAGCATGCTGTCCAGCGTAGTAAATTGGGCGCGGTAACGTTTCTCTATGCCGATCAAACGTGTTTCCAGATCACTGCGGCGTTTGCCGATATCCTTGATGGTGTTGCTGACACCATTGCTGGCGCTGGCGAGCGGCCCGTCACTGGCCAGCATGGATGTCGACCATTTGCTCAGCGTGCTTGCATAGCCTTGCGAATAATTGATCGTCCCGCGCGAGCCGAGCGCGCCGCCGCTGACAATAACGCTCAGGCCTTGAGGGTCGCCATTGACCGCACTCAGAACCTGGCCCAGTCCCGAAGTGGTGGCGGTGCCTATCGAGCCTGCCACATCCACGCCATTTGTCTGGGTCGGTGTGCCTAACAGATCGGTTGCGCCGTTGCCGCCGGTGATCGCGACGCTGGAAAAAGAGCCGTATTGGGTCGAGGTGATGGTCAATTTCCCGGCAGTTTCGCTGACGGCGACCGAGATCCCGGCATTGGCCAGCGCCGTGACGCTGTTGAGCTTGGACTGCAGCTCGGCGGCAAGCGTCGTCGCGGTATAGGCAGGATTGGCGGTCAGGGTCACCGAGGCGCTGACACCGTTCACCGTGAAATTCAGCGTGTCATTTACCCCCGACTGGATGTTGGTGACTGCGGCGCTTCCGCCACTCAGCTTGCCTTGGGTGGCGTTCTGGGTGATGCTCAACGCGTAGCTGCCGGCCTGGGTCGCGGTAGTGGCATTGTTGAAACTGACCAGGCTGTCGGTCGGTTTGCCTACCGAGGTGAAGAGGCTGGCAACATCGCCGAAATTATTGGCCAGCGCGCTATCCAGCTTGGTCTGATTGATGGCCAGCGAGCCATCCTTTTGCGAAGTGATGCCGATGTCGGCGAGGTTGGTCAGTGCACCCGAAGTGCCGACGACCGGAGTGCTCAACATGCTGCGCAACTGTGTTTGCAACGTGCGTACCGTGCTATCGCCCTGCAATGTGGCGGCCTGCTTGGTCGCGGCATCGTAGGCGGACACATTTTTCAGTGTGGAAGCCAGATCGTTGTATGCCTTTACAAAACTGGAGATCGAACCGCTGATGCCTGCCGTGTCGCGGGCTACGGTAAGGCTTGCGGTGGCAGCCTCCTTGCTCAGCGTGAATGTTACGCCCTGGATCACGTCGCTGATGGTGTTGGAGGTCTTGCTCACCGACACACCATTGACCTTGAACACCGCATTTTTTGCGGTCGCGGTCTCAACCAGATTCTGCGTGCCGGCCGGGTCATGACTCAACAGGCTGCCGATAGTGGCATCGCCGCTGCTGGTGATCTTGATGCTGTTGCTGACACCGTTGTTGTCGGCGGCGAGGACCAGGCGATAAGGAGTCGCACCCCCATCGTTGACGATAGTCGCGGTGACGCCGATCTTGGCGGCGTTGATCGCATCGCGGATGCCTTGCAGCGAATTGTTGCTGCTGTCTATCGTGATGCTCTTGGTGCCGTTGCCGTTCGAGGCAAAGCTGGCGCCGCTGTACACTCCGTTGGTCAAGGTGCCGCCGCTGATGGTGCCGAAGTCGAATGTGACCGTCGTCGCCGTACCGGCGCCGATGCTGGCCGTGCTGCTGGCTTGGCCGGCAGCAACGAGTTTTTGCGCCTGGGCTAGGCTGGTCACATCAAAAGAATAAGTGCCTGCCACCGCGATGCTGGTGGCAGAGGCGGAAAGTACGGAGCTGTCAGAGGGTGTCGCCTTGAGCGTGTTGAACTTGCTCGGGCTGTTCAATCCCTGTAGTGCGGACTGAAAGCCGGCTACAGCTCCCTTGACGCTGCCGTATGCAGAAAGCTTGGCTTGGTAGCTGGCTTCCTTGCTGTTGAGCTTGGCGATAGGCTGGCGTTCGACCGTCATCAACTGGCTGACGATGCTGTTCACATCGATGCTCGATGTGCCCACTGCCGTCGTTGATGTTGTCGTAGCCATGTTCTCGCTAAGCCTGTTGCTTGAGTAATAAACCCTGCTGGAACTGATCTATTGAACGCGCGATCGCCAATGCTTCCTTTGAGGGGAATTCGCGAATCACGTCGCCTGTCTCAGTATCCACCAGTTTTACCAACACTTTTTTGGTGTCGTTATCCACGCTGAACTCAAGATTTTTATTGTTTTGTTTCAGTGTCCTGTTGAGGCTATCCACCGCCTGCTTGAGTTCCGCAGGGGAGGGTTGCGCATCTGCTTTTGCCGTTTTTGCTGCTGACTCAGCGGGTGCGCTGGGCGAGGCTTCAACATTTGAGTGTGTGGCAACAACGACAACAGGCGCACCATCGCTGGCGAGCCTGGCAGGCGGTGAGGCCTGAGTCGTGCTACTTACATTAGGGGTGAGCATTTTGCCGCTCCTTTATCTCAAATTCCCAGCCGAATCGCTTCGGCTGGGGGTTATCACCTTACCTCTTAACGCAACAGAGTCAACACGTTTTGTGGCAACTGGTTCGCCTGCGCCAACATCGCCGTACCAGCTTGTTGCAGGATCTGGTTACGGGTCAGAGAAGCAGTTTCAGCCGCAAAGTCGGTATCCATAATGCGGCTGCGGGAAGCAGTCAAGTTTTCCGAAGTGGTTTGCAGGCTGGTCACCACGGATGCGAAGCGGTTCTGATACGCACCCAGCGAAGCACGCGAGGTGTTAACGTTGCTCAACGCACCGTCGATGACGCTCAGCGCAGCGGTGGCGCCTGCTGCGGTGGAAATATCCACTGCAGACAATGCGTTCACCGAGGAGACCGCGGTCGCCAGCGTCTGGCCGGTGGTCAGGCCTGCGTTGGTCGACAACGCGCCACCCACGACGATGCCGTTCGCGCCGGTGCTGGTCAGGGTCACTGTGCCATGGTTGGCCACGGCGGTTGCAGCAGAAGCCTGCATGCCGAGTTGCGTGGTGCTCAATCCGGTTTGGGTTGCCAACGAAGTTTGGGTCGCCAAGGCGGTCGCTGCATCGGTCGCGGTTCCGGGGATGGCGAACTGCAGGCCGGCAGCGTTGGTGCCATCGGTGAAGGTGATCACGCCGGTCGCCGCGTTGGAAGCCACGCTGCCGTTGGCAGCTGCGCCACCGGTGGCGGCAGTCAGCGCATTATTGATCGCGATCGCGAACTGCTGACCGCTATATGCCGCACCGTTGGAAGCCTGGGTGCCCAGCGTGCCGTTGGAAACGGTGAAGCCGGCAGCGTTGGATGTCGCGATCGCAGAAGTCGCGGCGATCGTGGCATGTGCGCTGGTGACACCGGCAGCCACCTCGGCTGCGGT
Source organism: Nitrosomonadales bacterium (assembly GCA_016197305.1). GTDB lineage: Bacteria > Pseudomonadota > Gammaproteobacteria > Burkholderiales > Gallionellaceae > Gallionella. The sequence continues at coordinate 4,198 of JACPVZ010000087.1, forward strand.
GCGGACCGCAGTAACTGTAGCGCTGAAGGTATTACCAGCGGTCGTTGCCAAGACTGCGGCAGCGCCGGTCAGCGTGTCGGCACCCAGCGTAGCGTAGGCGGTCTTGATCGCTTGCGCATCGGTCGAGGCGACACCGGTCGCGACGATGTTGATGGCGCCGGTGTTGCCGGTGCCGCCGAAGGTCAGCGTGTAGGTGCTGCCTGCGGTCAATGCGCCGATCGTGAAGTTCGCGCTGGCGGTGGTGCTGGCGACCGCTGCGGTGGCAGCGGTGAATGCTGCGGTACCGAAGGTGACCGCACCCAAGCTCACGCCGTCTACGGTCAATGCGCCTGCGGCAAGTGTGCCGCCTGCGAACGGAGGTGTGAAGGTGCCGGCAGTGGCGATGGCTGTGCCTGCAACGGCCACGTTACCTTGCTGGCCGACGTTGGCAGTCGCCAAACCGGTCTGGGTTAGGAAGGTGGCCTTGGCCGTGGCTGCGGCAGCAGGTGTCGCAGCAGTCGCGACCATGCCGATGCTGATATCGCGGCCATCGGCTGCGGTCAGGGTCAAGGCGCCGGTAGTGGCATTCGCGGTAGCGGTCACGCCGGTTTGGGTGGAGACCTGGTTGATCGCGGCTGCGACGTTGGCACCCTGGCCTGCTGCGGTTCCACCTGCGGCTACTGCGCCAATGCTGATGCCGTTGACCGAGAAGGTGTTGGTGGCGATCGCGGTAAACACTGTTGCTGCGGAGCCGGTCACGGTATTGGCATTCGCTGTAGCAGTCACGCCGGAATTGGCAGATACCGCATTGATCGCGGCTGCAACTTGAGTTGCGCTGGCAGCGCTCAGGCCGCCGCCGGTACCGGCTGTGGATGCGCCGACTTGCTGGCCGTTCAGGGTCAGTGCGCCGGCGGTCAATGCGGCAGTGATTGCAGTGCCGGCTACGGTGGCTGTCGAGGTGGTGCCAGCGGAACCCAGTGCGGTCGTACGGGCACTGGCGATCGCGTTGATCGAGATCTGGTCGGCGGCAGTTGCGCCGGCGCCGATCTGGAAGTTTTGTGCAGTGAACGAACCATCCAGCAGCTTCACGCCGTTGAACGAGGAGTTTTGTGCCACACGGTCGATTTCAGCAGCCAGCGCCAGCACTTCGGAGTTCAGTGCGGCACGGTCCGATGCGGAGTTCGTCGCATTCGCCGATTGCACCGCCAGGTCACGCATACGCTGCAAGTTGGTGCCGATCTGCGCCAGATCGCCTTCAGCCGTTTGCGCCAGGGAGATACCGTCATTGGCGTTGCGGACTGCTTGGTTGTTACCGTTGATCTGGGAAGTCATCCGGCTGGAAATCGCCATACCCGCTGCGTCGTCCTTGGCGCTGTTGATGCGCAGACCGGAAGACAAACGTTGCAGGGAGGTCGCCAGTGCGCTTTGCGAGGTGTTCAGGTTGCGCTGCGCGTTCAGGGACGAAATGTTGGTATTGATATATGAGGGCATTTTAATACTCCTTAATACTGGTTTTTTATTCGGCTTAGACGCCGTTTACTTTGGTCTGCCTTTGTGCTGCCAGGCTATTCAACCGCCGTTGTCACCATTATCGGAAGGAGTTTGAGAAACTTTAGGCCTGTTTGTATACATTCTTTAAATCGATGTCTTATGTGATTGATAATACATAAAAATGACGTGGCGCTTGGGTCATTCCGCGACGATCACCCGGTTTTTGCCGGTCTTCTTGGCCTTGTACATCGCACGGTCGGCGCGCCCGATCACGTCTTCCTGGGGTTCCTCCGGGGCGCGCAGTGCAACGCCGGCGCTGAACGTGACCAATACGCGCTCGTTTTCATGCAGGAAGAATCTCTTGGTCAGTTCGCGCTGCAACCGTTCTATCGCCGAAGCGGCTTCTGCCAGACTGACGCCGGGCAGCAGGATAACGAACTCTTCGCCGCCATAGCGCGCCACCGAGTCGCTCGGGCGCAGCGCTTCCTTGATTACCCCGCACAAATGGGTCAACGCCTGGTCGCCGGCCTGATGCCCCAGCGTGTCGTTGAGCCGTTTGAAGTTGTCGATGTCCAGCAGCGCGACGCACAGTGGTGCTTGCTGGCGGTCGGCGCGGGTGGCTTCGTTTTCGAACGCGGCATCCAGACCGCGCCGGTTGAGTGCGCCGGTCAGCTGATCCTCGCGCACCAGTTCGCTGACCTGGGTCAGCTCCTGTTCCAGCTGTTTGATCTTGGCTTCGGATTCCTGAACCTGTTTGCGTGTCGTGACCAGTTCTTCATGGGAGCGCAACGCACTGGCCTGGATGATGCGGGTGTCCTGCATGATGTCATCGAGCAAATGACTGAGTTCGGTCAGATTGTTGGTCTTGCCTATCTTTTGACTGTACCCCTCGATTTTCTGGTGATAATCGCCGGTGCTCTCGGTGATTTCACCCAGGCGATCGATAAAATTGGTCATCAGGCTTTTCAGCGTGGACTTGGCATCGGTCAGGCTTTTCTTCAGGATACCCTGCTTGATGATGGCATCGCGCAGCCCCCGCTCGGCATCGGCTATCACGTTGCGGTCGACAGGGTTGTCGATGATTTCCTGCAGGATCACGATTTGCCCGTGCAGCCATTCATCGTCTTCTATCATTTCACCGACATTTTCCACCAGCAGGCGCAGCAGGCGGATCAGTCCTTCGTGAACCTTGGCCTTGTCCCCGCCACGCAGCTCGACCTTGATCCAGAATGGGCGCAGCGTCTTGGTCAGCGCAGTGATTTCTTCGGTGGTCTTGATGCTGCGCACTTGCTGGGTGAGCGCATGCACCTCATCCGTGAGTTCCGGCTGCGTGCTGAGGGTGCTTTCCAGGGTCTGCGCCAGCAATTCGGATAATTTCCCCAGTGCTTCGGTGTCGCTGCCCGGCAAGGCGACTGCCGCTCCAGCGGCGGGGCTGGCTGACTGGCTGACGGCAGTTTGCTCTGTCGTGCCCATGGCGACATTTTCCGTGCTGGCGGAAGATTCCTTCCAGGAACGCATCAAGCCGGTCAGTTTTTCAAACAAGGCTTCCGGGCTTTTGGTGAATTTCTTGAGTACGGTCTCTATCCCCTCTTTTTTGCGGGCAAGGGTGATGCCTTTGTGGGTAGTCTCCAGTTGGCGCAACAGATCCCGTATCAGGTCGGCCCAGGAGAGTGGAGTTTCTTCGGTTTGCTTGGGAAGGTGCTTTTCAAGTTCCTTGAGGCATTGCTCCCAGTTTTAGGTGGTGATAGCCTGCTTTAACGCGGCACCCACGGAGGCTGATTGAGGGGCGAGACTTAACGACTCGGCGATGTCCAGCAATACCTTGCGCGCCCCGTTGCCCTGCACATCGGTCAAGCCGCCGATCTCCGCATATATCTGGGCGTAATTGTCCGGCGTAGGTGGAACCTTGCGCGTTGCCAGGGTCTTCAATGTTTCGCGGGCCAGTTCTGACGGGTTGGCTGGTGGTTTGCTCATGGTCTATCCCAAGTGTGACTAAGGTGCCGAATCAAGTTCGTCGCTGCAGTCGGTTTGCGCAACTATACGCTGGTACATGCTTGTGCATTATATGCATCCGGATAACAGGTTTGGGTCGACGCGTGCAGGTGCGCACCCGCTTTCACCCAGCGAATCACGGTCATTATCCGGCATAAGCCGCGGTGCGATGCAGTGAATAGCGGGGAGCTCGCCCTGCTATTCAGTTTTTTGCGTCTACCAGCTGGTGGGCGATCGCATAATGCACCGCTTCGGCATTGTTCTTGAAATTCATTTTTTCCAGCATCCGGGCGCGGTACACGCTGATGGTTTTTGGGCTGAGCTTCATAATCTCCGATATCTCGGTGAGCGATTTCCCCGAGGCCATCAGGCAGAGTGTCTGGTATTCACGGTTGGACAGGCTCTGGTGCAGCTGCTCCTGTGAGTCGCCGATCAGGCTGTTAAGCAATTGTTCGGCCAGATTGGAGCTGATGTATTTTTTGCCGCTGGTGACATGCTCGATTGCCACGACCAGGTTCTCGGGCGCGCTTTGTTTGTTGATGTAGCCCACCGCGCCGGCCTTCAGCGCGCGCACCCCATACTGATCTTCCGGATACATGCTCAACACGATGACTTTGATGTCGGGTTGTTCGAGCTTGAGCTGCTTGAGGACATCGATGCCGTGTTTGTCCGGCAGCGACATGTCCAGCAGCACCAGGTCGAAATGCTGTTCGCGCACCATGTTGATCGCTTGCATCCCCGATTCTGCTTCCCCGGTGATCTGGAACTCGGGCTTTTCCTCCAGCAGTTGTTTCAGGCCTTTACGGATCAGGGAATGATCGTCCACGACCAGGATGCTGATCATGATGCGTTTCCAGGGATTGCGTGCTGCTGCTGCGTGCTGCTGCCGGCCGTTTCAGGTGTCGGGGGCAGCGAGAAAAAGATCGCAACCTGGGTTCCCTGACCCGGAGTGCTGGAGATGTTGACCGTGCCGCCGAGATGCTCGACGCGCTCATGTATGCCGCGCAGCCCGAATGAACGCGGCTTGTTTCGTGCGCTGTCGTCGAATCCGACGCCGTCATCCGCGACGATCAGTTCAAGATGGTCCTCGCCCCTGACGATCTCGATCTGCACATTCTTTGCGTGAGCATGCTTCAGGATGTTGTTCAGCGTTTCCTGGAAGATGCGGAACAGCGTGATCGCATGAGTGTCGGGCAGGTCGATGTTATCCTGGGACTTGGTCAGCGTGCAGGCGATACCGCTGCGTTTGCTGAATTCCTGCGCCTCGATCTCCAGAGCGGCGATCAGCCCGAAGCAATCGAGGAAGCCGGGACGCAGGCTGTGTGCCAGATTGCCCGCGGCGGTGATGGTCTTGTTGACCAGTTCGGCGATGGTCTGCGCCTTGTCGCTGAGTGCCGGATTGTCCTTGGGCAGGCGCTGTATCAGCCAGGACAGGTCTATCTTGATCGCGGTCAGCAGGCTGCCGATCTCGTCATGCACTTCGCGCGCGATGCGCAGGCGCTCCTGTTCCTTGGCATCCTGGATGTGCGAGGACAATTCGTGCAATTGCTGCTGGGCGCGCTTGACTTCCAGTTCGCCCAGTTTGCTTTGCGTAATGTCGAGCAGGATGCCTTCCCAGCGCGGCAGCCCGTTGGTCATGCGCTGTGGCGTGGCGCCCAGGCTGATCCATTTCTGTGTGCCGTTGCGCAGTGTGATGCGCCCCTCCCAGTTCCAGAAGCACAGCGCGTGCGCCGATTGCTTCAGCGTGTTCAGGAACGAGGGTACGTCGTCAGGATGGATCAGGTTCAGCAGCAGCGAAGAATCGTGTTGCAGAGCCTGGGCGGTGGCGTCGATCAGCGCGAGACAGCCTTCGCTTGCATAGGGGAAGTCGATCGAACCATCTTCCCGCAACTCGATCTGGCATGCCATGCCGGGCAGGCTGGCAATGAAACCTTGCAGCTTGTCCGAGCTCGGGTTTGAAGATGGCACGCTGGCTTGACTGAGCATCTGTTTGGGTTGGCGCTGGGTTCGATGATCGATGCCGCAGCTTACTACATCGGGATTGGTGGCGGCAATATTTGGCCGGGAGTCGTTGGCAGCGCAGGTGTGGCAACTTGCCCGGAACGGCGAGGTTTTGTGGTAAGCTTCCGCGCATTCTGGTCACACTCGACAAATAGCGCGATTCGTTTCATGTCTTCCATTTCGGCTTCTTCCCTCGCCAGCTCGCTGCTGCGTTGTGAGCTCCTTGATTTGCATGCATACCACGTGCCCGACAGCGCGGGCTATATCAAGCTGGATGCGATGGAAAACCCTTATCAGGTTCCGTCGGCATTGCGTGCCGAAATTGCCGGTATGCTGGCTGGGGCCGAAATCAATCGCTATCCCGATCCCGGTGCCGCCGCGCTGAAGAGCAAGATCAGCGCTCTGCTCGGTTTGCCGGAAGGTATGGGGGTGCTGCTCGGCAATGGTTCGGACGAGCTGATCCAACTGCTGGCGCTGGCGCTGAACAAGCCCGGCGCGACGCTGCTGAGTGTGGAACCGTCGTTCGTGATGTACAAGATGATCGCGACCTTCACCGGCATGCGTTATGTGGGCGTGCCATTGGCGGTCAGCGATTTTTCGCTGGATCTGGCCGCAACACTGGCGGCGATCCGGCGCGAGCAACCCGCGCTGGTGTTCCTGGCTTACCCGAACAATCCTACCGGCAACCTGTTTCCGGCGGATGCGCTGCGGCAGATTATCGAGGCGACGCCGGGCCTGGTCGTGGTGGACGAGGCCTATTATGCTTTTGCCAGCGACAGTTTCATTTCACAGTTGAGCCGCTATCCGAACCTGCTGGTGATGCGCACTTTCTCCAAGCTCGGCATGGCCGGGCTGCGTCTCGGTTTTCTGGCGGGTAGCAACGCGTGGCTGGAGCAGCTGGAAAAACTGCGCTTGCCGTATAATGTCGGTGTGTTGCCACAGTTGGTCGCGGGGAAGCTGCTGGATCATCACGAGGTATTGTTGCAGCAGGCGGGGCAGATCAAGCGGGATCGTGCGCTGTTGTATCAGCAGTTGCAGGCGATACCGGCAGTGCAGGTGTTCCCCAGCGAAGCGAATTTCCTGTTGTTCCGTGTGGCACATGCTACCCAAGTGTTCAACGGTTTGAAGCAGCGCGGCGTGCTGATCAAGAATTTGAACGGTGGCCATCCGATGTTGCACGACTGCCTGCGCGTCACGGTGGGAACGCCACAGGAAAACGAACGGTTTGTAACAGCATTGAAGGAAAGTTTGAGTCATGTGCAGTGAGTTGGCGCAGGCTAAGCTTCAGGTTGGCCGTAGCCAAAACAGGCTGCACTGCAGGCAACGATTAATCAATCCGCATAGGGCAAAATCATGCGTAGCGCGAAGGTGACACGTAACACCCTGGAGACCCAGATCAGCATCGAGTTGAATCTGGATGGTACAGGTTCGGCCAAGTTCGATACCGGGCTGCCGTTTTTGGATCACATGCTGGACCAGATCGCGCGTCATGGCCTGATCGACATCAACGTGCTCGCCAAGGGCGATCTGCACATCGATGCGCATCACACCGTCGAGGACATCGGCATCACGCTGGGTCAGGCGTTCAGTCAGGCCATCGCCGACAAGAAGGGATTGCGTCGTTACGGGCATGCCTATGTGCCGCTGGACGAAGCGTTGTCACGGGTGGTGCTGGACCTGTCCGGGCGGCCGGGCCTGGTATTCAATTGCGAGTTTGTGCGCGCCAGCATAGGCGAGTTCGACGTGGACCTGATACACGAATTCTTCCAGGGCTTCGTCAACCACGCGCTGGTGACGCTGCATATCGACAACCTGGCCGGCAGCAACGCGCATCATCAGGCCGAGACCATCTTCAAGGCCTTTGGTCGTGCGCTGCGCATGGCGCTGGAGCTCGATCCGCGCATGGCAGGGGTGATGCCTTCCACCAAGGGAATGCTGTAGCCGATATGGTCGATGTCGCTGTTGTAGACTACGGAATGGGCAATCTGCGTTCGGTCGAGCAGGCTGTGCGCAAGGTTTCGCCCGGTGCGACGATCGCAGTGACCGACGACCCGGTCGTGGTTGCCGGTGCGGCACGCGTGGTATTCCCCGGCCAGGGGGCGATGCCGGACTGCATGCGCGAGCTGGATGCGCGAGGTTTGCGTAATGCGGTGTCGGACGCGGCCCGCAACAAGCCGTTTCTCGGCATCTGCATCGGCTTGCAGATGCTGTTCGAGCACAGTGCAGAGGGCGATGTTCCCGGCTTGGCGGTCTTGCCCGGCAAGGTAGAACGTGTCGCCAGCAACATGCATGATGCGCAGGGCAATAAGCTCAAAGTGCCGCACATGGGCTGGAATCGGGTGCATCGCGCAGGCCACCCGTTGTGGGACGGAATAGACCAGGATGCGCGTTTTTATTTTGTGCACAGCTACTATGTAAAGCCGAGTGATGCGAGCCTGGTTCAGGCGACCAGCGACTATCCGCAGCCGTTTGTATGCGCGGTGGCGAGGGACAATTTGTTTGCGGTGCAATTCCACCCGGAAAAAAGCTCTACAGCAGGGCTGAAACTGCTGAATAACTTTATGCTATGGAAACCCTGAGTTAAAAGCCATGCTAATAATTCCTGCAATTGATTTAAAAGACGGTCAATGTGTGCGCCTCAAGCAGGGCGTGATGGAAGGCGCCACGGTGTTTTCCGACGATCCTGCGGCGATGGCCAGGCATTGGCTGGAGCAGGGCGCGCGCCGCTTGCATCTGGTGGATCTGAACGGGGCGTTTGCCGGCAAGCCGAAAAACGAGGCCGCAGTGCGCAGCATCATCGCGGCGATGGGCGACAGCGATATCCCGGTGCAGCTCGGCGGCGGCATCCGCGACCTGGAAACGATAGAGCGCTACCTCGATATTGGCGTCAGCTACGTGATCATCGGCACTGCGGCGGTCAAGGTGCCGGGTTTTTTGCATGAGGCATGCGACGCCTTCCCGGGGCACATCATGGTTGGACTGGACGCCAAGGGTGGCAAGGTTGCCGTGGATGGCTGGTCGAAGCTGACCGGGCACGATGTCGCCGATCTGGCGCAGCGTTTCGAGGGCTACGGCGTCGAGGCCATCATTTACACCGATATCGGCCGTGACGGCATGTTGTCCGGGGTGAATATCCCCGCGACGGTAGAGCTGGCGCGCCCGCTGCATGTGCCGGTGGTCGCCAGCGGCGGCATCACCAATCTGGACGACGTTCGCGCGCTGTGCGCGGTGCAAGGCGAGGGTATCACCGGCGCGATCACCGGCCGGGCGATCTACGAAGGCTCGCTGGATTTCAGCGCGGCACAGGCGCTGGCGGACGAGCTGACCGCGGCGAGTGGGCTGGCCATCTCGAACGGATGGAGCGGCGCGGCGCGCTAGGCTATGCTGGCTAAACGCATCATCCCCTGTTTGGATGTCACCGCCGGACGCGTGGTCAAGGGCGTCAGTTTCGTCTCGTTGCGCGATGCCGGGGATCCCGTCGAGATCGCGCGCCGTTACGACGAACAGGGTGCCGACGAGCTGACGTTTCTCGATATCACCGCCAGCTCGGATGATCGCGGGATTATCTTCCGCATCATCGAGCAGGTCGCCTCGCAGGTGTTCATTCCGTTGACGGTCGGCGGAGGGGTGCGCGAGGTGGCGGATGTGCGCAATCTGCTGAATGCGGGAGCGGACAAGATCAGCATCAACACCTCTGCGGTCGTCAATCCGCAACTGGTTGCCGACGCCGCGGGGCGCTATGGCTCGCAGTGCATCGTCGTGGCGATCGATGCCAAGCAGGTGTCGCCGGGAAAGTGGGAGGTGTTCACACACGGCGGACGCAAGGCGACCGGACTGGATGTGGTGGAGTGGGCGAAAAAAATGCAGGGCCTGGGCGCGGGCGAGATCCTGCTGACCAGCATGGACAGGGATGGGCAGAAGATCGGTTTCGATCTGGAGCTGACCCGCGCGGTGACCGATGCGCTGGAAATTCCGGTGATCGCCAGCGGCGGGGTGGGGAATTTGCAGCACCTTGCGGATGGCGTGACCAAAGGCGGCGCCGATGCGGTGCTGGCCGCGAGCATTTTCCATTTTGGCGAATATACGGTGCAGCAGGCCAAGCAGTTCATGGCGCAACAGGGCATAGAGGTGCGGTTATGAGCGAAGCCTGGCTGAACAAGGTGAACTGGTCGGAAGACGGCCTGGTGACCGCAGTCGCGCAGGATGCGGCGAGCGGGCGCGTGCTGATGGTGGCATGGATGAACCGCGAGGCGCTCAGGTTGACTTGGCAGAAGAACGAGGCGGTGTACTGGTCGCGTTCGCGCAAGAAGCTGTGGCACAAGGGCGAAGAATCCGGGCATGTGCAGAGGGTGCAGGAGATCAGGCTGGACTGCGATGGCGATGTGATCCTGCTGCAAGTCGAGCAGCACGGCGGCATCGCCTGCCATACCGGGCGGGAAAGCTGCTTTTTCAGCCGTCTGGAAAAAGGCGAGTGGCTGGAAGTGGATGCGGTGTTGAAATCTCCCGATGAGATCTATAAAAAATGAATCCAGATATCCTGCAACGTTTGACCGAGACGCTGGAAGCACGCAAACAGGCGTCGCCAGACAGTTCCTATGTGGCAAAACTGTTCAACAAGGGCGAAGATGCGATCCTGAAGAAGGTCGGAGAGGAAGCCACCGAGGTGATACTGGCGAGCAAGGAAGGCGATAAATCACATCTGGTCTACGAAGTCGCGGACCTGTGGTTCCACAGCATGGTGCTGTTGGCGCACCATGGTCTGAACGCGGATGATGTGCTGAACGAGCTGGCACGCCGTGAAGGTTTGTCGGGGATAGCCGAAAAGGCTGCCAGGAGCGAGTGATCAACATGAGCGAATGTATTTTTTGCAAGATTGCAGGCGGCGAGATTCCCTGCCGCAAGGTGTACGAGGATGACGATGTACTGGCGTTCCACGACATCAATCCGGTCGCGCCGGTACACTTCATGCTGGTGCCCAAGCTGCACCTGCCTTCGCTGATGGATGCGGGGCGGCAACATGAGGCGCTGCTCGGCAAGATGCTGTTGCTGGCGCCCAGGCTGGCCGCAGAGCAGGGATTGGACAACGGCTTCCGTACCGTGATCAACACCGGCAAGGGTGGAGGGCAGGAGGTGTTTCATCTGCATATCCACATCATCGGCGGTGGCAACATTCCGCCCATGGTGCGGCGCAGTTAATTGACAAGGAGAAGATGATGGGCTCACTCAGTATTTGGCATTGGTTGATCGTATTGGTGGTGATCGTGCTGGTGTTCGGCACCAAGAAATTGCGCAATGTCGGCAGCGATCTGGGCGGCGCGGTGAAGGGGTTCAAGGAAGGGATGCGCTCGGACGATGAGCCGGCCAAGCAGCTCAAGGAAGGCGGCCAGACTATCGAGGGCGAGGTCAAGGACAAGAAGACCACCAACATCTGACGCGATAGGCGCCATGTTCGATTTCAGTTTTTCCGAGCTGATGGTGGTTCTGGTGGTGGCGCTGATCGTCATCGGGCCGGAACGTCTGCCCAAGGTGGCGCGCACCCTCGGTCACCTGTACGGGCGCGCGCAGCGCTACGTGAACGGCGTCAAGGCAGATATCGCGCGCGACATGGCGATAGAGGAGTACCGCCAGTTGCAGCAGAAGGTGCAGGCCGAGGCGCAGGCGCTGGAGCAGTCGGTCAAGAATGCCGCGCAGACTGTCGATCAGCACATGCAGCAGATCGGTGCCGACGCGAACAGGCAATTGCAGCAGGCGCAAGCCGCACCGCCGCGGCAAAATCCTTCCCAGACTGCGGATCAGGCCACAGCGCTGCCCCCGGCTAACTCCTGATGAGCGGCAGCGAAACCTTCATCGCGCATCTGATCGAATTGCGCAGCCGCCTGTTGCGTTCGGTGACCGCATTGCTGCTGGTGTTCGTCGCGCTGTTCCCCTGGGCTGCAGACCTGTATGCGCTGCTGGCGCGGCCGTTGCTGGCGAAGTTGCCGGCCGGTGGTCAGATGATCGCCACCGATGTCACCACGCCGTTCTTCGTGCCGCTCAAGGTGGCGATGATGGCGGCCTTCCTGATCGCGTTGCCTTACATCCTGTATCAGATCTGGCGTTTCGTCGCCCCCGGCTTGTACGAGCATGAAAAACGCCTGGTCTGGCCGCTGATCGTTGCCAGCACGCTGCTGTTCTTCTGCGGCATGGCGTTCGCCTACTTCGTGGTGTTTCCGGTCGTGTTCGGCTTCATCACCGCCGCCGCGCCGCAGGGTGTCGCGGTGATGACCGATATCGACAAATACCTGAGTTTCGTGCTGTCGATGTTTGTCGCGTTCGGTGTCACCTTTCAGGTACCGGTTGCGGTGGTGTTGCTGGTGCGCATGGGTTTCGTGACGGTGGAAAAATTGCGTGAGATACGCCCCTATGTGGTGGTCGGCGCTTTTGTCGTCGGCGCGATTTTCACGCCGCCCGACGTGGTTTCGCAATTCATGCTGGCGATGCCGTTGTGGCTGTTGTACGAGGCGGGCATCGTCGTGGCAGGCTGGCTGGGCAAACGGACGCCGGCAACGATATAGGGAATTGGCCGCCGAAACGCCTGTTGTTCGCAAGATTGCCCCGGCCAGCCGGCACGTAGAGTGCGGGAAGTTATTTGATCGCTCCTTGAGATGGGACCAACGATGGCGGATGCCGGGGCAGAGCCTGCCACCCTGACGATAGACCAAGCGCTGCACCAGGCGATCGCCGAGCATCAGGCCGGGCGGTTGCCGGAGGCTGAACGCCTGTACCGTGCGGTCCTCCATTCCCAACCAGCACACCCCGATGCGAACCACAACCTGGGTGTGTTGGCAGTGCAGGTCGGGCAGCCTGCGGCCGGTCTGCCACACTTCAAGGCAGCGCTGGAAGCCAATCCGTCGCATGGGCAATACTGGTTCAGCTACATCGACGCGTTGATGCAATCCGGCCGGCTGGACGAGGCGCGTGCCGTGTTGCAGCTTGCACGGGAACGCGGTTTGCCCGAATCGGCGGCAGAATCGCTGGCAGCGCGTCTGGGCGCAGCGCAGCCCACATCGGTGGGTGAGGAAACGCGGCCGTCACCTCGCCACAAGCGCAAGGCTCCGGGTACTGAGGAAATCAACGCGCTGATAGCGCTGTTCAATAGCGGGCATTATGCGGAAGTGGAGAGTCGCGCCCGGGCGTTGACCGAGGAATTCCCCGGGCTGGGGTTCGCATGGAAGGCGCTGGGCACCAGTCTTAAATTGCAAGGCAAGGATGCGCTTTATGCGCTGCGCAAGGCGGCAGAACTGTTGCCCTCGGATGCGGAGGCACGCAGCAATCTGGGCAACGCGTTGCGGGAGCTTGGGCGACTCGACGAGGCGGTGGCGAATTGCCGCCGTGCGCTGGAGATCAACCCCGATTACGCTGAGGCACACAGCAATCTGGGCAACGCGCTGCGGGAACTCGGGCGGATTGACGAGGCGGTCGCGAGTTTTCGCCGTGCGCTGGAAATCAGGCCGGATTATGCGGATGCACACAGCAACCTGGGCATCGCGCTCGCCGCGCTGGGGCAGCCCGAGGGGGCGGTGGCGAGCTTACGCCGCGCGCTGCAGTTCAAGCCGGATCGTGCCGAGGTGCATAACAATATGGGCAATGTGCTGCGGGAGCTCGGTCGGCTCGATGAAGCCATCGCGAGCTTACGCCGTGCGCTGGAACTCAAACCTGATTATGCGGATGCGCACAGCAACCTGGGCATTGCGATGATAACGCTAGGGCGTGCCGACGAGGCGGTGAAGAGCCTGCGCCGCGCGCTGGAGATCAAGCCGGATTATGCCGAGGCATACCTTAACCTGGGCGTCGCGCTGAGGGACATGGGGCGGCTGGATGAGGCGGTCGCAAATTTTCGCCGTGCGCTGAAGATCAAGCCCGATCAGGCCGAGACGCACAACAATCTCGGCAACGCGCTGAAGGACATGGGGCGGCTGGATGAGGCGGAAGCCAGTTATCGGCGGGCCTTGCAGATCAATCCTGAAGCCGGAAGCATATTCAGCAACCTGCTTTTTGCATTGAATTATCATCCGGACAAGAGCGGCGAGGAAATATTCGAGGCATACCGGGAATACAATGCCCGATACTGCCTGCCTTTGCAGCGCGACTGGCGGCCTCATGCCAACGGCCGGGATATCAAACGCCGGTTGAAGGTCGGCTATGTGTCACCCGATTTCAGGCGCCATCCGGTCGGCAATTATCTGGAGCCGCTGCTGGCCCATCACGACAGGGAAAATTATCAGATATACGCATATGCGGAGTTGTTCGCGGAGGATGAGGTCACTGCCAGATACAAGCGCTATGTGGATCGGTGGATCCCAACTGCGGGCATCAGTGACAATGAGCTCGCGGCACGTGTCCGGGCCGATGGCATCGACATCCTGGTCGACCTGGCGGGACACTCCGCGGGCAACCGGCTGGGGATGTTCGCGCGCAAGCCTGCGCCGGTTTCCCTGTCATGGCTGGGGTTCGGGTATAGCACGGGTCTGACGGCGATCGACTACATCCTGTTCGATGAGTATGCCGTTCCTGACGGATGCGAAGGATTGTTTTCGGAGCGGCCCTGGCGGCTGCGGTCGCCGGGTTATGTCTATCGTCCCGCGCAAGGCATGGGAGAGGTCAACGAATTGCCGGCGATGAGTTCCGGGCGGGTTACTTTCGGCACGCTGAGCCGTGGGGTGAGGATCAATTACCGCGTGATCAGAACCTGGGCGGAGATCTTGAAGCGCGTGCCGGATGCGAGGCTGGTCATAGACAGCAAAGACTTCGCTGAAGCATATGCACGGGATATCTTGATCGGGCAGTTTGCCGATCATGGCGTGGGAAGCGAGCGTTTGCAGATCGGCAGCCACAGTCCTCCATGGGATGTGTTGCGGGGCATGGATATCGGCCTGGATTGTTTTCCGCACAATTCCGGCACGACGCTGTGGGAATCGCTGTACATGGGGGTCCCGTTTGTCACGCTGTCGGGGCGCCCCAGCGTGGGGCGGCTGGGCGGGTTGACGCTGCGGGGTGCGGGGCATGCCGAGTGGATTGCCGCCAGCGAAGAGGAATATGTCGAAAAGGCGGTCGCGCTGGCGGGAGATTTGCCCAGGCTGTCGGCATTGCGCGCCGGCCTGCGGCATGAAATGCAATCGGGGCCGTTGATGGACGAGCCGGCCTTTGCGCGCAAGGTCGAGGAGGCGTACCGCAGCATGTGGAAAATCTGGTGCGAACAGGGAGCGTGAACATGAAGGCGATCATTCTGGCCGGTGGCCTGGGAACGAGGATCAGCGAGGAGACTTCCTTGCGGCCCAAGCCGATGATAGAAATCGGCGGGCGGCCGATACTCTGGCACATCATGAAGATGTATTCCGCACACGGCATCAACGATTTCATCGTGTGCTGCGGTTACAAGGGCTATGTCATCAAGGAATATTTCGCCAACTATTTCCTGCACATGTCGGATGTGACATTCGATATGCAGAACAACCGGATGGAGGTGCATGAGCAGCACGCCGAGCCGTGGCGGGTGACGCTGGTGGATACCGGAGACGACACGATGACCGGCGGGCGCTTGAAGCGTGTCGGCCAATACGTCAAGGATGAGGAGGCGTTCTGTTTCACCTATGCCGCTCACCCGGATCGCCGCGGAAGGCAACCTGATGGCTTACCGGCACAGCGGGTTCTGGCAACCGATGGACACCCTGCGCGACAAGAATCAGCTGGAAGCGCTTTGGCAGAGCGGGCGCGCGCCCTGGAGGGTGTGGAAGTGACGCCGGATTTCTGGCGCGGCAAACGCGTATTCCTGACCGGGCACACCGGTTTCAAGGGAGGCTGGCTGTCGCTGTGGCTGCAATCCGCCGGCGCGGAAGTGCACGGCTATGCGTTGCATCCGCCGACCGAACCCAACCTGTTTGATCTGGCTGCGGTCGAGCAGGGGATGGCAAGCAGTGTGATCGCCGATCTTCGCGATGCCGATGCATTGCTCGATGCGATGCGCAACGCGCGGCCGGAGATCGTCTTCCATCTGGCCGCGCAGCCGCTGGTGCGGCACTCCTATGCGCAACCGGTCGAAACCTATGCCGTGAACGTGATGGGCACGGTGCACATGTTCGAGGCGGTGCGCCAGACGGCTTCGGTCACGGCGGTGGTGAATGTCACCACGGACAAGTGTTATGAAAACCGCGAGTGGGTGTGGGGCTACCGCGAGAACGAGGCACTGGGAGGCTACGATCCCTATTCGAGCAGCAAAGGCTGCGCCGAACTGGTGACGGCGGCCTACCGGCGCTCGTTTCTTGAGCAGGCCGGTGTCGCGGTGGCGAGCGCAAGGGCCGGCAACGTGATCGGCGGCGGCGATTGGGCGGCGGAGCGCCTGCTTCCGGACATCCTGCGCGCGCTGGATGCGGGGGAGACGCTCAAGGTGCGCTCGCCGCAGGCGATACGGCCGTGGCAGCATGTGCTGGAACCGCTTGACGGTTACCTGCTGCTGGCGGAGCGCTTGTATACGCATGGCGGCAGTTTTGCCGAGGCATGGAATTTCGGTCCGCCAGAGGACGACGCGCGTTCCGTGCAATGGATCGTCGAGCGCCTCGCCGCAATGAGCGGCGATCTCAAGTGGCAGGGCGATGTTGCAGTGCAGCCGCATGAGGCGCACACTTTGAAGCTGGACAGCAGCAAGGCGCGCGACCGTCTGGGATGGCGGCCGCGCTGGGATTTGCAGGCCGCGCTGCAGAAAACGCTGCAATGGCACGGGGCATGGTCTGACCGAAAAGACCTGCGTGCGGTTACGCTGGCTCAGATCGCC
Organism: Nitrosomonadales bacterium; assembly: GCA_016197305.1. Classification (GTDB taxonomy): domain Bacteria; phylum Pseudomonadota; class Gammaproteobacteria; order Burkholderiales; family Gallionellaceae; genus Gallionella. Next base: position 20,468 of record JACPVZ010000087.1, read on the forward strand.
GAGTACCAGTCACTCGGGCATTGAGCATGGCGCGCTTCGAATTCATGCCTACCCCCTTGCACGGCGTGCTGCTGGTGCAGAGAACCGCGACGGCGGATCATCGCGGTTTTTTTTCGCGGTTCTACTGTGCCGATGAGTTTGCGTCGGCGGGGCAGGATCAGCCCATCGTGCAGATCAACCATACGCTGACGCACGGCAAGGGCACGGTGCGCGGCCTGCATTTCCAGTCGCCGCCGCATGCGGACTGCAAAATCGTGAGTTGCCTGCATGGCGCGGTATGGGATGTGGTCGTCGACCTGCGGCGCGACTCGCCGACATTTTTGCAATGGCACGGCGAGCCGCTGTCGGCCGATAACCGGCGCAGCCTGCTGATACCTGCGGGTTGCGCGCACGGCTTCCAGGCGGTGGAGGCCGGCAGCGAGCTGATCTATCTGCATACCGCTACCTATCGTCCCGAGGCCGAGGGCGCGCTCAATGTGGCAGACCCGAAACTGAACATCGTGTGGCCATTGCCGATCACGGACCTTTCCGAGCGTGACCGCAGCCACCCGTTCATCGGCGCGGACTACACGGGGGTGGCCTGATGAAATGCCGCCATTGCGCCAGCGAATTGACCATGCAGCTGATCGACCTGGGCACGGCGCCCCCGTCCAACGCCTATCTCGGCGCTGCGGCGCTGCACGCCGCCGAGCTGTATTTTCCGCTGCGCGTGCTGGTCTGCACCGGGTGCTGGCTGGCGCAAACAGAAGACTATGCGGGCGCCGACAAACTCTTTGCCGCCGATTATGCGTACTTCAGCTCCTATTCGGCGACCTGGCTGCAACATGCCGAGCGTTATGTCGCGCAGATGGCGCGGCGTTTCAACCTGAACAGCAACTCCCGTGTCGTCGAGGTCGCGGCCAACGATGGCTATCTGCTGCAATATGTTCGCGCACTGGGGATGCCCTGTTACGGCATAGAGCCTACCGCCAGCACCGCAGCAGCGGCGCGCGCCAAAGGCATCGAGATCGTAGAGTCGTTTTTCACCGCGGCGCTGGCGCAGCAACTGGCGGCCCAGGACAAACAGGCCGACCTGATTGCCGCGAACAACGTGTTGGCCCATGTTCCGGACATCAACGATTTCGTGTCCGGGTTTTCGCGCCTGCTCAAACCCGACGGGGTCGCCACCTTTGAATTCCCGCACCTGCTGCGTCTGGTTGGCGAGACCCAGTTTGACACGATCTACCACGAACACTACTCCTATCTTTCGTTGACGGCAGTGCAGCGCATCTTCGAACATCACGGCCTGCAGGTGTTCGATGTCGAGGAGCTGACCACCCATGGCGGGAGCTTGCGGGTATATGCGCAGCGTGCAGATAGCGGTGCGCGCGAAATGGGGGCGAGAGTGGACAGCCTGCTGGCCGGAGAGCGTGCGGCGGGAATCGCCACTGCGGATTTTTACCGTGGTTTCCAGGCCAGGGCGGATCGGGTCAAGAATGACTTCTTGTCGTTCTTGCTGGAGGCCAATCGTGCGGGAAAGAAAGTCGCGGGCTACGGGGCCGCGGCCAAGGGTAATACCCTGCTCAATTATGCGGGGGTGCGCAGCGACTTGTTGTCGTTTGTCGCGGACCGGAATCCTGCCAAGCAGGGGAAATTCCTGCCCGGTTGCCGTATTCCGGTCTTGAACGAAGACACGCTCAGGCAGGCGCGGCCGGACTATGTGGTGATCCTGCCGTGGAACTTGACGGATGAAGTATCGGAGCAGCTGGAGTATGTCCGTGAGTGGGGCGGGAAATTCGTCGTTGCAGTGCCGAGCATCAGGATGTTTTAGCGGGATTGATGAAAATGCACGGCTTTGGTCATTCATTTTCCGGCTTGCGAAGAGGGCTGTTCGGCTATGATCGCCTTCGGTGGTTCAAGCTGCACAGTGTGATGGATCACTCCTTGGATCATTGCAGGGCGGTTTCACGAACTGATGAGGACAATTTATGACTGCAGGGATTGCTGTTCTCGGTATGCACAAAGACCCCTGGCATAACACCGGCGCGGCTATCATCACCGAGCGCGATGGCAAGGTGGATGTGGTCTATGTCGCTGAAGAGCGTCTGGACCGCAAGAAGGACTCGCGCGGTTTTCCGGAACGCGCGATCGCAGCCTGCATGAGGCATGCGGGGCTGAACGGTTTCGACGAGCTGGACCTGGTGGTGATGGACTATATCTGCCGCGGCGATGACTGGAAGAAGGATGCGTTCAATACGCCTTGCCGCGCCGATGTGTTTCTGAACGATATCGCTCCCGGCAAGATCCGTGTGATCAATCATCATCTGGCGCATGCCGCCGCAAGTTATTATTCGTCGGTGTTTCCGCAATCCGCGATCCTGGTCGTGGATGGCCGGGGTTCGGACAGGGAAACGCAGAGCCTTTACATCGGGCGCGGCAACAGGATCAAGCTCGTCGAAAAAAGCGCCGACATCGGCATCGGCCTGTTGTATGCGTCGGTGACGCAGCTGATCGGTTTCGGCCTGCTTCAGGAAGGTAAGACGATGGGCCTGGCGCCGTATGGTTCGCCCGAGGTCGCAGGCGCCAAGGCGGAAAAACTGTTGCCTATCCGCCGCAGGAGCACGGGCGTCGGCGTGGATTACAGCGAGCTGTGCATCGAAGACTCCTACGAATTGCGTGTGCCGGTCGATGTGTCGACTCCGGAGCGGAAAGCACAGGCTGCTTTCGAGGTGCAGGAGGAGTGCGAGCGCGAAATGCTCAGGCTGGCTCATTATGCACGGGAGACGACAGGCGACAAGTATTTGTGCATCGGCGGCGGCGTGGGGCTGAACTCTGTGGCCAACTACAAAATCCTGCAGGCCGGGATATTCGACGACCTGTACATCAACCCGGCGTGCTCGGATACCGGCATCGCGTTGGGGGCGGCATTGTGGGGCTATCACGAAGCGCTGGGACGGCCACGCCTGCAGCAGCCGCTCTCGCCGTTCATCGGGCCTGCCTATTCCGAGCAGGAATTGCTGTCCGCGATACAGGACCATCAGGATTTGCAGCGCATTTCCGGAGCGGCCAGCTTTGACAAGGCCGCCGATCTGCTTGCGCAGAATTTCATCCTGGGATGCTTTCAGGGCAGATCGGAAATGGGCCCCAGGGCGTTGGGCAACCGTTCCATCCTGATGAGTCCGCTCAAGGCGGAAAACAAGGACACGCTGAATGCGCGGGTCAAGTTCCGTGAACCGTTCCGGCCGTTCGCGCCAGCCTGCATGCTGGAGCATGTGCGGGAATATTTCGAGATCGACCGGCCCAGCCCGTACATGCTGTTCGTCCCGCAGGTGTGCCCGGACAAGCGCGGCGTGATTCCCGCGGTGACCCATGTGGACGGCACCGGCAGGTTGCAGACCTTGACCGCCGAAATGAATCCGCAGTTCTATCGACTCGCAGCGCTGTTCAAACAGCGTACCGGTGTCCCTGTTCTGCTGAACACCTCGTTCAACGTGAACGGCGAGCCCATCGTTGAAACGCCGGAGGACGCGTTGCGCTGTTTCAGGAATACCAACATCGATGCGATCCTGCTCGGCGAGCATCTGTTGATCAAGCCGCATGTGCAGGCAGGGATAACGGAGTAAACCGGCAAGGAGGCATGGGGTGTTGAGGATACGCGGCGATGTTCAGGGGGCGATAGACGGGCTGCAGCGCGACGGGTTTGTGGTGCTGCGCGATGCGCTGTCTGCCGAGGCGAGGGCGATGATCTCCGGCGACATATGCAGTGTCGCGCAGGCTTTTTTCGGCAGCACGCCGTCGCCGTTCGATTTGCAGACTTACCAGCCCGAACATCCGCAACATCGCGGCGGGTTTTACAATTTGCTGCGTTATGTCCCTAGTCTGAGCATGCTGGGCGGCTGCCCGGAGATGACGCAAGTCTCCCGGATGCTGGGGCTGGCTACTCCTGTGGTCATGAAGGCGAGCAACATCAGGATGGACTTGCCGCATGAAGACCAGTTCATGTTCCACTGGCATCAGGACATCACTTACCTGCTGGGCTCGCTGAACTCGCTCACCTACTGGATACCGCTGACCCCGGTCAACCGGCTGAACAGCACGATAGAGGTGATACCGGGATCGCATCACTCCGGCATTGCGCCATTCAGATATCTCGGCTCGGAAGCGCTGCAGAAAAACAAGGTGATGAGCCCCAAAGACATACGCCTGGTTGAAGAACCGGCCGGTCCCGGCGTGTTCATCGAGGCGGAGCCGGGCGATGTGGTGGTGTTCTCGCAGTTGCTGCTGCATCGCAGCACACCCAACCGTTCGGATCTGTCGCGTTGGACCGTCCAGGTGCGCCATACGGACATCGATCCCGGGTTCATCGCCGCAGGCTGTCCGCTGGGCGACCGCGCTAATATTTTTTCCTATCCAGACTACTACGGCGCGTTGAGCGCCGGGCAACAATCATGAGGGAGCGCCGCTATGCCCGACACTAAACCTTACGCCGAGCTCGGCTTGCTGTCGTCCAACAATGATCAGCGCACGCTGGATTACTACGCGCAGCTGGAGCAATTCATCGGCGATGCGCCCGGCTCGAATCTGCTGAAGTTCCGCAATTTCAGCGTGTTCACCCCGCGCCAGGTCGTGTCGGATTTTCTGGTCAGGTATGAATTGTTCAAGATGATACAGAACGTTCCCGGAGACATTCTGGAGTTCGGCGTGTTCTTCGGGCAGGGGTTGTTCTCGTATGCGCAGTTCAGCGCGATTCTTGAGCCCTACCATATCAACCGCGAGATCATCGGGTTCGACACCTTCGAGGGCTTCCCCGAAACCTCGGAGCAGGACAAGACCGGCAATCAGGAGTTGTTGCGTGCCGGGGGGCTGAAGGCGGACAGCTACGACACCCTGCAGCAGGCTGCAAAGCTGTTCGATATGAACCGTTATCTGGGGCACCTCCCCAAGGTGCGTCTGGTGAAGGGCGATGTGACCAGGACGCTGGATGGATTTATCGCGGAGAATCCGCATGTACTGATCGCGATGCTGTACATGGACCTGGACCTGTATCAGCCGACCAGGGAGGTGTTGAAGAAGCTGTATGACCGTGTGCCGCAGGGCGGGATTGTCGCCTTCGACCAGTTGAATCATCGCGCCTTTCCGGGGGAGACCAGCGCATTCCTCGAGGTGCTGGGCGATCGGGGCTGCGCATTGAAAAGGCTGCCGTTCTGCAGCCGGATCAGTTACTTTATCAAGCAATGAGCGATTCGAGCAGGATCAACCATTATGCCAATGCGATGTTTCGCTATGAGGTGCTGCACGAGTCATGGCTGCACTCCTGCGAGCGCTACCTGAAATATGTGTTCGGCGATGACGGCGTGCATGGGCGTGTCGTCATCGATTATGCATTCGGGCGCGGTAACTGGGCTGTGGCATTTGCGCGCTGCGGCGCCGCGCGGGTCATTGCCATCGATGCCTCGGAGGACAACTGCCGCAGGCTCAGGTCCTATTGCGCGGAACAGCGCATCGCCAATGTCGAGGTGATCTGCGGGAACCTGGTCGAACAGGACCTGGATATCGGGGGCGACCTGCTGTGGCTGTATGGCATCCTGCATCACGTGGCCGATGCGGACAGTTTCCTCGAAAAATTGCTGGCCAAGGTCGCGCCTGACGGCGCGGTGCTGGCCTATACCTACAACGCCAACAGCTTGCGGGAATGGATGGTGTCCGCCGCGCGCGCCTGCATTCATTTCAAGGACGAGGACAGCTTCCGCGCGCATTCCCTGTGGCTGACGCCTGCCGCGCGCATCAGGGCGAGGGATGACCTGGTCGCGCCGCATATCACCTGGGATGATGCGGCGGCATTCGTCGCACGGTTCGTGCGGTTAGGCTGGCATCCGTCCGCTCAGGTGCAGGATTTTCCCCCGTGGCTGCATGACACCCATAGCGGCGAATTCAACCCCTATGTCGTGAAATTTCTGCGGCGGGAAAGCCAACTGTTCGTGCGGCCGCAGGAAGACAAGCATGCCGACCTGGAGATTTTGCGCGGCCTGGGTGCGGCGGTGAGCGCAAGATTGCCGCAAGCCATGCGCACCTCGTTTGCGATCGGGTTGTTCAATACGCATTTCCAGATGGCACCTATGCTGATAGGCAGCGATGGGGCATACAAAACCAACGCGCAAGTCGCCTGGGAAGACTTCAAGTATCTGCTGTATGCGGCGACATTGTTGTCGGTTTCCGAACAGGATTTGCCGCCTGGGCTGGGCGGGGTGTGGAACGCCGCGATGTGCAGCCTGAGAGGCGAACATCGCGAGGTCAACGCGGACAGCCTGGGCGGAAGCGCCATACTGGAAAGGCTGGCCACGACCAGCATCAGGATTTGATCGTATGCTGTTGGTATGCTGACGGGGATTAAAATAATGTTCGGAGTCGAACGCGCATGACGAAATTTACAGTGCTCGGCGCGGGCGGGTTCATCGGCAGCCACCTGGCGGCCAGCCTCGAACAGCAGGGTGTCACGGTTGATGCGCCCGTGCTGCGCGGCGCAGACGATGTGCTGGGCGCGGTATTGCAACGCGATCTGGGCCACGTGTTCTATTGCATCGGTCTGACGGCCAATTTCCGCGAACGCCCTGGCGATACGGTGGAGGCGCATGTGTGCCTGTTGAAGCGGGTGCTGGAGCGGGGGCGGTTTGCGTCGCTGACCTATCTGTCCAGCACCCGTGTTTACGAGGGGGCGGCGACCACCGCCGAATCGGCGGTGCTGCAGGTCGCGCCGGACAATCCCGGGCATTTGTACAACCTGAGCAAACTGATGGGCGAATCGTTGTGCCTGGCCTCGGGACGCCGCACCCGGGTGGTGCGCCTGTCCAATGTGTACGGGCCTGCGATGCCGGCGCAGAACTTCATCGGCTCGGTGCTGGCCGAGGCGGCAAGCACCGGCCATGTCCGGTTCCTGACGGCGGCGAATTCGGCCAAGGATTATGTCGCCGTCAGCGACGTGGTGCGCTGGCTGCCGCAAATTGCGTTGCAGGGAATGCATCCGATTTACAACGTGGCCAGCGGAACCAACCTGAGCAACGCCGAGATTGCGTCGCTGCTGCGGCAGCAAGGTGTCGCCGCGAGTTTTGCCGAGGATGCGCCCGCATGGTCGTTCCCGGTGATAGACACCGGCCGCCTGGTGCAGGAGTTCGGTGCGCCGCAACATGGTCTGGCCGATGAATTCGGGCGGCTGTTTGAGGGATATTCCAGACATGGATATTCGAATCGAGAAAACGAGGTCGAAGATGAATGAAGCAGTGAAGCAGTTTGCCGACGAGAAAGCGGCACGCATAGAAGCGTATGCCAGGGATGCCGGGTTTCAGGCCTGTTCGCGGGCATGGCTGGAGGAGAGCATGCGCAAGTCCTATGTGTACAACTTCTGCTGGATGGGGCGGCCCATCATCCAGAATCCGGTCGACATCGTCGCGATGCAGGAGATCATCTGGGCGGTGCAGCCCGATCTGATCATCGAGACCGGGATCGCGCATGGCGGCTCGCTGATATTCTCCGCAGCGATGCTGGAATTGAACGCCGCCTGTGGCGGGCCGGCGGATGCGGAAGTGCTGGGTGTCGATATTGATATCCGCGCGCACAACCGAGAGGCGATCGAAGCGCACCCGATGTACAAACGCATCTCGATGATCCAGGGCTCCAGCATCGCGCCAGAGATTATCCGGCAGGTGCATGCCAAGGCCGCAGGCAAGCGGCGGGTGCTGGTCAGTCTGGACAGCAACCATACCCACGCGCACGTGCTGGCCGAGTTGCAGGCGTATGCGCCGCTGGTGTCGGTAGGCAGTTACTGTGTGGTGTTCGACACGGTGATCGAGGACCTGCCGGACGGCACGTTCCCCAATCGCCCCTGGAGCCGTGGCGACAACCCCAAAACGGCGCTGCGCGAATACCTGCAGGCTCATCCGGAATTCGAGATTGACCCCGGCGTCAATCACAAGCTGATGATCAGCGCCGCACCGGACGGGTTCCTGAAGCGGGTCCGCTAGGATCGCACCTTGCTATCCGCTATTGCGCCTTGGGTTTCGGGCGCTTGCCGATTTTCACCGCCGCATTGATTGTGTTGCCGTCGCGCATCAGCTTGACCTGTACGATCGTGCCGGGCGGGAAATTGGCGACCGTTTCCAGCATCTTGCTCCAGCTGGTGATGGCCTGGCCGTCGATCGCGATCAGGATGTCGCCGGTGCGGATGCCGGCCTGTTCCGCCGGGCTGTTGCGCAGCACCTCGCTGATCAGCACCCCCTTGGTATTGCCGAGTTGAAACGATTCGGCGAGTTCAGGCGTCAGCTCCTGCACCCCTGCGCCTATCCAGCCGCGCGTTACCGAGCCATGCAGGATGATCTGCTCCATGGTTTTTTTCGCGGTGTTCGACGGGATCGCAAAGCCGATCCCGAGTGAGCCGCCGTTCGGCGAGTAGATCGCGCTGTTGATGCCGATCAGGTCGCCGTGTTCGTCTACCAGTGCGCCGCCGGAATTGCCGGGATTGATCGCTGCATCGGTCTGGATGAAGCTTTCAAACGTGTTCAGCCCGAGATGGTCGCGTTTCAACGCGCTGATGATGCCCATCGTGACGGTTTCCCCGACGCCGAACGGATTGCCGATCGCAAGCACCAGGTCGCCTACCTGCGCCTGCTCCGGGTTGCCGAAGGTGATCGCGGGCAGTGCGCCGGGCAGCTCGATCTTGATCACCGCCAGGTCGGTCTCAGGGTCGGAGCCCACGACGTGGGCCTTGGCCTTGCGGCCATCCGACAGCGCGATCTCGATCTGGTCTGCGGCTTCCACCACGTGATGGTTGGTGAGGATGTAACCGTCCGCGCTGACGATCACGCCCGAACCGAGACTGGAGCTGCTCTGCGGTTCCTCGTTGCCGGGATCGGAGAAGAAGAAGCGCAAGCTGGGATCGTCCAGGAAGGGGTTGGGCGCGGCCTTGATCTGCTTGCTGGTGAAGATGTTGACCACCGCGGGCATGGCTTTCCTGGCCGCACCGCTCAGACCGGCACCGGACGGCTTGTGCGCGCCGTCGGCATTGTTGCTTTCATAAAGCGTCACGATGCCGCTGCGCGCCGCGCCGGGCAACAGCTCCGGTTTCAGCGTATGGATGATGAACAGCAGGGCCAGCGCGATGGTGACGGTCTGGGTGAACAAAAGCCAGTGTTTACGCATGGTATGATGGGCTCGTAAGCCGAATCCGTCGAAGCCGAGTTCAGCACGTGGCTCGCGCACGCGGGCGAACGTCTGCGCGCCGCGCGCGCGAGCGCCGTCGAAGCGTTGGCCGGCGCGATCTCGCGCGACTTCGATGCGACGATCGCGCCGAAGGTCGAGACCTTGAAGGCGCGCGG